>NZ_JAZHFR010000030.1:0-42839 GCF_036541385.1 Comamonas sp. GCA5
CGGCAAGCCCTGGGCGGCCGCTGCCGCACCAAAGCCCGCACCGCCCGTGCTGGCGCCGGGGGGCGTGACGGGGGGAGCCGCCAGGGGCGGGGTGCTGCTGGAGGGAGGAAGGGCTTGGGTCACGCGCCGACTGTAGTGCAAAACCCGGCATGCCCGTGCACGGCCGGGGGGCGCGTGCGCCGGTGGCTCAGAGCTGGATGTTGGCCTGCCGGATGATGGCGGCGTTGTTGCGGCTTTCCTGCTGCAGCAGGGCGGCAAATTCCTGCGGGCTGTGGTGCAGGGCCACGTTGTCGGTGCTGCGCAGCGTGTGCTGCACGTCGGCGGCGGCCAGGGCGCGCTGCACCTCCTGGTTCAGCCGGGCCACGATCTCGGGGGGCGTGCCGGCGGGGGCCATGAAGCCAAACAGCGAGGTCAGGTTGGCCGCGGGCACGCCCAGTTCGGCCAGCGTCGGCACCTGGGGCTGGTTGGGCGCGCGCTGCGGGCCGGTGGTGGCCAGCACGCGCAGGCGGCCTTGTTCGATCAGGCTGTTGATCGTGCCAAAGGGGTTGCCCAGCATGACCTCGAAGTGGCCGCCGGCCGCATCGTTCACGGTCTGGCCCACGCCCTTGTAGGGGATGTGGGTGAAGCGGGCGCCGGTCTGGGCCTGGATCTGCTCCAGCATGATGTGCCCGACCGAGCCCATGCCCGAGGTGGCCATGCGGATGCTGCCAGGCTGGGCCTTGGCGCGCGCCAGCAGCTCCGGCCAGTTGGTGGCCGACAGTGCGCTGGTGCCCAGCACATAGACCGGCGAATACATCATCGGGGCCACGGCCACGATGTCCTTGAACGGGTCGTAGGGCAGCTTGCCCAGGTGGGGCGACAGGGTCAGCGGGCTGATGGCGCTCAAGGCCAGGGTGTAGCCGTCGGCCGGGGCGCGGGCCACGTCGGCCATGCCCAGGGTGCCGCCGGCGCCGCCCTTGTTCTCCACCACCAGGGCCTGGCCCAGTTGCTGGCCCAGGTGTTCGGCCAGCTTGCGGCCCACGCTGTCGGTGACGCCGCCGGCGGCGTAGGGAATCACCACGCGCACCGGGCGGGTGGGCCAGGCGGTTTGCGCCAGCACGCTGCTGGGCAGACCCAGTGCGGCGGCACTGACGGAGAGGAACTGGCGGCGATCGATCATGCGGGGGACTCCTTGTTGCGGGGTGGGGCAGACAGGCATGCTGGCGCACCGCGGTCACCCCCTCAAGAGGGTGGACCCGAGGCCGTCAGCCGGTGCTCCCCCAAGCAAGGACAGTGCCGCACCGCGCGGTCAGGGCGTGCGCCCCCAGGGCGCGTGCTGGCGCAGCCCCTGCACGAAGTGCTGCGCCGCCAGGCCCAGCGGCCGCTGCTGGGACCACACCCAGTCAACGAACAGGCGCGTGCCGT
Organism: Comamonas sp. GCA5; assembly: GCF_036541385.1. NCBI lineage: Bacteria > Pseudomonadati > Pseudomonadota > Betaproteobacteria > Burkholderiales > Comamonadaceae > Comamonas > Comamonas sp. GCA5. The sequence continues at coordinate 1,405 of NZ_JAZHFR010000030.1, forward strand.
TGCTCAGGTTCTGCATGGGGATCTCCAGCAGCGTCTGGGCCGCGATGTGCGATTCCACCAGCCCCTTGGGCAGCCAGCCCCAGCCCAGGCCGGCGCTGATGAGCTGCAGCGCTGCCTGGTGGCTGTCGGTGCGGCACAGCTGGCGCGAGAAGACAAAGCGCGGGTCGGTCTGCTGCGGGTCGCGGCTGGCGACGAGCACCTGGCGCTGGCCCAGCAGGTGGTCCACGCTCAGGCGCGCGCCGGCGCCGTGCAGGGCCTGCTGCGCCTGCCACGGGGCGAAGTGCGGGGCCATCACGGCCACCAGCACCTCGTGGCCCATCTCCTGAAAGTCCTCGCGGCCGTCCAGGCTGCTGCGCTCGAACACCAGGGCCAGCTGGGCCCGGCCGGCGTGCAGCAGCTCCAGCGCATCCGCCTGCGGGGCGACCAGCACCTCCAGCGCCAGGGCCGGGTAGCGCTCGGTCACCGGGCGCAGCGCGTCGGCCCAGGTGGTGGTCAGCAGCTCCGGGGCAATCGCCAGCGTCAGCCGCTCTTCCAGCCCCTGGTGCAGGGCCAGGGCCTGCTGGTTCAACTGCTGCAGCTGCTGGGCCAGCAACCGGGCCTGGGGTTCCAGGGCGCGCGCGGCGGCCGTGGGCGTGGGCTCGCGGCCCCGGCGGTCGAACAGCTGCAGGCCCAGTTCGGCCTCCAGCTGGCCCACGGCCATGCTGACGGCGGAGGGCACGCGCCCCAGTTGGCGCGCGGCGGCCGAGAACGAGCCGGTGTCGAGCACGGCCAGGAACAGCGGCACTTGTTCGGGGGGGAAGGGCATGGCTGACCTATCAATACAACTGAAATAACCTAACTTTTGCTGTCAATTTTATGAACATACACTGCGCCGCATGTCTGTTTCTTCCGTGTCTTCTACCGTGTCAGTTGTTTCCCAGGCCGTGGGCCTGCAAGGCGCCAAGCGCCGCATTGTGTTTGTCGGTCTGTACGAGCTCATCGCCATCGTGGCCTCCAGCCTGCTGTTCATGGCCATCGGCCAGGGCGCGGGCAGCTCCGGCGTGATGGCCGTGGTGGCCTCGACCCTGGCCATCCTGTGGAACCTCAGCTTCAACTGGCTGTTCGAGCGCTGGGAGGCCCGCCAGGCCACCAAGGGCCGCTCGGTGCTGCGCCGCGTGGTGCATGCCGTGGGATTCGAGGGCGGCCTAGCGCTGATCCTGATCCCGCTGATGGCCTGGTGGTTCGGCATCTCGCTGTGGGAGGCCACGGTGCTGGAGGCCGGCCTGCTGGTGTTCTTCCTGATCTACACCTACGTCTTCAACTGGTGTTTCGACCGTGTCTTCGGCCTGCCGGCCTCGGCCCAGGTGCTGGCGCCCCAGGTCTGATCTCCGTTTTTGATAGCTGCTGGCGCTGACTGCATCAGTGCTGGCAGCCGAAAATACCTTCCATCGCCCGCCAGCGCCCCCGCCGTCGCCGGGCATAGCGCATGCAGGCTGCCGCAATCCGCCGCAGCCCTCTAAAATCATGGGCTTCGCCCCAAGGAGCGCTGCAGCAGCGCGCGAGCCAGTGATTGGCTGCGCTGTCAGGCTTGGGGCCTGCGGCTGTTGTGCAGCAGCCGCCACTGCAACGGCGTTCACCTGTTCCCACGATTGACTGAGTTTTTTCACACAGGTGAGTGCGATGACCGTTGCTGCCCCCGTTTCTATTCCTCCCATGCGCCTGTCGGGCCTGGAGCCCGTGTTCATCGGCGAGGACACGCTGTTCGTCAACGTGGGCGAGCGCACCAACGTCACTGGCTCCAAGGCCTTTGCGCGCCTGATCCTGAACGAGCAGTACGAGGAAGCCCTGGCCGTGGCGCGCCAGCAGGTGGAAAACGGCGCGCAGATCATCGACGTGAACATGGACGAGGCCATGCTGGACAGCAAGGCCGCCATGGTGCGCTTCCTGAACCTGATCGCCTCCGAGCCCGACATCGCCAAGGTGCCGGTGATGGTGGACAGCTCCAAGTGGGAGGTGATCGAGGCCGGCCTGCGCTGCCTGCAGGGCAAGGGCATCGTCAACTCCATCTCCATGAAGGAAGGCGTCGACGAGTTCAAGAAGCACGCCAAGCTGGTCAAGCGCTACGGCGCGGCCGCCGTGGTGATGGCGTTTGACGAAAAAGGCCAGGCCGACACCTTTGCGCGCAAGATCGAGATCTGCGAGCGCGCCTACCGCATCCTGGTCGATGAAGTCGGTTTTGCGCCCGAGGACATCATCTTCGACCCCAACATCTTTGCCGTGGCCACCGGCATTGAAGAGCACAACAACTACGGCGTCGATTTCATCGAGGCCGTGCGCTGGATCAAGCAGCACCTGCCCGGCGCCAAGGTGTCCGGCGGCGTGTCCAACGTGTCGTTCTCCTTCCGCGGCAACGACCCCGTGCGCGAGGCCATCCACACCGTGTTCCTGTACCACGCGATTGCCGCCGGCATGGACATGGGCATCGTCAACGCCGGCATGATCGGCGTCTACGACGACCTGGAGCCCACGCTGCGCGAGCGCGTCGAGGACGTGGTGCTGAACCGCCGCCCCGATGCCGCCGAGCGCCTGCTGGAGATCGCCGACAGCGCCAAGGGCGCCGCCAAGGACGACAGCAAGAAGCTGGAATGGCGCGGCACGCCCGAGGCCCCCAAGACCGTGGGCGAGCGCCTGGCGCACGCGCTGGTGCACGGCATCACCGACTTCATCACCGAGGACACGGAAGAGGCCTACCAGCAGGTGCTGGCCAAGGGTGGCCGTCCGCTGCACGTGATCGAAGGCCCGCTGATGGACGGCATGAACATCGTGGGTGACCTGTTCGGCGCCGGCAAGATGTTCCTGCCCCAGGTGGTCAAGTCCGCGCGCGTGATGAAGCAGGCCGTGGCCCACCTGGTGCCCTACATCGAGGAAGAAAAGCGCCAGCAGGAAGCCGCCGGCCTGGACGTGACCAGCAAGGGCAAGATCGTCATCGCCACCGTCAAGGGCGACGTGCACGACATCGGCAAGAACATCGTCACCGTGGTCCTGCAGTGCAACAACTTCGAGGTCATCAACATGGGCGTGATGGTGCCCTGCCACGAGATCCTGGCGCGCGCCAAGGCCGAGGGGGCGGACATCATCGGCCTGTCCGGCCTGATCACCCCCAGCCTGGAAGAGATGCAGTACGTGGCCGGCGAGATGCACAAGGACGACTACTTCCGCATCAAGAAGATCCCGCTGCTGATCGGTGGCGCCACCTGCTCGCGCGTGCACACCGCCGTGAAGATTGCGCCCAACTACGAAGGCCCGGTGGTCTATGTGCCCGACGCCTCGCGCTCGGTCAGCGTGGCGCAGAGCCTGCTGGGCGAAGGCAAGCAGGCCTATCTGGACGAGCTGGGCGCCGACTACGACAAGGTGCGCAGCCAGCACGCCAACAAGAAGAAGACGCCGCTGTGGCCCCTGGCCCAGGCGCGCGCGAATGCCGCCGTGGTGGCCCACACCCCCGTGGTGCCACGCGTGCTGGGTCGCCGCGTGTTCAAGAACTTCGACCTGGCCGAGATCGCCAGGTACATCGACTGGGGCCCGTTCTTCCAGACCTGGGACCTGGCCGGCCCCTACCCCGCCATCCTGCAGGACGAGATCGTCGGTGAGCAGGCGCGCAAGGTGCTGGCCGATGCCCAGGCCATGCTCAAGAAGATCATCGAAGGCCGCTGGCTGCAGGCCAACGGCGTGATGGGCCTGTTCCCCGCCAACCGCGTGGGCGACGACATCGTGTTCTACACCGACGAGTCACGCAGCCAGGTGCTGACCACCTGGTATGGCCTGCGCCAGCAGACCGAAAAACAGGCCGTGGACGGCGTGCTGCGCCCCAGCCGCTGCCTGAGCGACTTCGTGGCCGCCAAGGATTCGGGTATTGCCGATTACGCCGGCCTGTTTGCCGTGACCGCGGGCATTGGCGCCGAGAAGAAGGACAAGGAATTCGAGGCCGCGCTGGACGACTACAGCGGCATCATGTTCAAGGCCCTGGCCGATCGCCTGGCCGAGGCCTTTGCCGAATGCCTGCACGAGCGCGTGCGCAAGGACCTGTGGGGCTATGCCGCCGACGAGCAGCTGAGCAACGAGCAGCTGATCAAGGAGCAGTACCAGGGCATCCGCCCCGCGCCCGGCTACCCCGCCTGCCCGGACCACACGGCCAAGATCGATCTGTTCAAGGTGCTGCAGGCCGAAGAGATCGGCATGACGCTGACCGAAAGCCTGGCGATGAACCCCGCCTCCAGCGTCAGCGGCTTCTACATCGGCAACCCCGAGGCCAGCTATTTCAACGTGGGCCAGATCGGTGAAGACCAGCTGGCCGACATGGCCGAGCGCCGTGGCATGGACATCGACGCATTGCGCCGCTTCTTGGCGCCGAATCTGGGGTGATGGGCTAGTTGTTGATGCGTACGAAGGCCACGCGGTGCGTGGCCTTTTTCTTTGTGTTTCCTATTCAATCCGGTGGCAATTTTTTGTAAACCTTCGCCAAAATTGCCTTTAAGTTTATGAAATGTATTGCTGGCAATCATTTTTTATCTATTCAATAATCTATTCAAATATTTATTCATCTTCCACAATCATGTCCAATGCCCGGTCTGAATTGATGCAGAGCATGCTGTCGGTCTTGCGCCAGCATGGGCAGCCGCTGCGCAGCGTGCAGTTGCAGGAACGACTGCAGGTGAGCCAGCCTACTGCCTCGCGTGCGTTAGCGGCGCTGGTGCAGAGCGGGGATGTGGTCAAGCTGGGGCAGGGGCGCAATCAACACTACGGGGTACCGCGTCATGTGTTCGGTGTTGGGTCGCAGATACCGGTGACGGCGGTGGATGTGACCGGTCGCTTGCAGGCCCTGGGCACACTGCATGCGTTGCATGGCGGTGGCTATTGGGTCGACGGTGAGGGGCTGCGCGCCATGTTGAGTGGCGGTGCCTACTTCGATGGATTGCCATGGTTGATCCAGGACATGCGCCCCCAGGGGTTTTTAGGGCGCCGTTTTGCCAAGCAGCACTGGGGAGAGGCGCTGGGCAGCGATCCCCGCCAGTGGAGCGACGACGATATGTTGCTCGCGATATCAATGTTTGGTGACGATTTGCCGGGCAATCTCATCGTGGGAGAACCTGCCTTGCAGCGCCACTTGCAGCAGGTCGGCCAAGGGTGGCCCGTGGCGGAGCCCGAGGACTACCCTGCGTTGGCACAGGCTGCCATGGACGGTGCTGTGCCAGGCTCCAGCGCAGGCGGGGAGCAGCCCAAGTTCTGCTGTGTAGACGGTGAGGGGCGCAGTTGGATCGTGAAATTTTCCTCCGCGGAAAGCAACCCGGTAGCGGAACGTGTCCGCAGGCTGCTGCGTTGCGAGCACCTGGCGTTGCAAACCCTACACGCGGCAGGACAGCCTGTCGCACACACCGAATTGCATGCGCTGGAGGGCCGCGTCTTTCTGGCTGCAGAGCGTTTTGACCGTTCAGAGCCTGACTTGTTGGGACAGACGCCGGGACGCATCGGCATGGTGTCGCTGGAGTCCTTCAACGCCGAGTTCGCGGGCACGGTCGATCAGTGGTCGAGAACTGCGCAGCGCTTGCACGACCTGGGTTTGCTGAGCCAGGAGGAGATGCGGCGTTTGAAGCTGTGGGATGCCTTTGGTCAGCTGATTGCCAACACCGACCGCCACTACGGAAATATCTCGCTGCTGTGGACTGGCAGGCGTTGGGCATTGGCCCCTTGCTACGACATGCTGCCCATGCGTTTCATGCCGGTGCAGGGGGAAGTCCCTGCATGGAGTTGGTCCATGGACACGGTCCAGCCCACGGCCGCCATGCTGGAGGTGTGGGATGAGGCCCAGGCTTTGGCTCAGACCTTCTGGGGCCGGGTGGAGCAGGGGTGAGCTTTCTGTCCTTGCGAGGCTGGATACGAAAAACGTAGCTGCTTGCGCTTGCTGTGCAAGCGTTGTAGTCCAAAAAGGCTTGCAACTTGCAGGCCCCCACCCGCAGGCCGGCTCAGTACGGTGCCAACTGGATGTTGGCGTGTTCGTCGTGCCGGCCGGTGGTGCTGAGCAGGCGGCGGCCCTGGGCGTCCTGGACGATGAAGCGCACAGGGTCCTGCGGGTCGCGGATGGCGGTCAGGGCCACTTCGCGCACCTGCTGGCCCGACAGGATGACGCCGGTGGCGCGGGGTTCGTGCGGGGGGAAGATCAGGCAGGAGTTGCCGGTCAGCTGGCCCTGGGCGCACTGTGAGGTGCCGTAGAGCTTGGCGGGCTTGCCGAGGTATTCGATATCGATCCCGGGTGGAAACATCAGGGTCTCAGGCAGGGCGTGCTCGTCAAAGCACCCGGACAGAACGAACGCAGCGGCCAGTGCCGCCCAATGTGGCAAACGCATGAACAATTTCTCTTGGCAGCACGACTGAAACCGTTTTCAGCCCGATGGCAGCTGCGCGGGGCAGGCCTCGAAGTGCCAAAGTTTAACAATTGTTACTGCATGCAAGCGAATGTGTGGTGCCGGCGCGCCGGCCGTCGTGTCCCCCGCGTGTCTGGCAGCGCCCTGAACGGTGGTGTGCCGGCGGGCGGGCGCTGGGTGCGAGGCCATGGCGCCGCGCTGGGCCGCCCCGTCAGGAGGGGCGTGCGCGGGGCCTCAGGGGGCCAGGCTGGTCTTGCGCAGGCGGTAGGCGGGGGTGCTGGTCAGGGCGGCGCCGGTGTGGCGGTCGCGCAGTTCGATCCAGCCTTCGGCCACAAAGAAGCGGTAGGCCGGGGGCTCGGCCTCCTGGCCCAGCGTGACCATGCTGCCGGCGGGCGGGTCGAAGCGGAAGGGGCCCTGGTAGGTCTGGGCCGGTGTGGGCTCGGCATCGCCGCCCAGGCGGCGTTCGCGCACCACGGCGGTCTGGTCGGCGCGCAGCTGCACGCTCATGGCAATGCCGGGGCAGCCGTTGCAGGGCAGGATGGCCTGGTAGGTGCCGGCCCAGTTCAGCATGGTCTGCGGCACGTCCCCCAGCGGGCCGCGGCCCAGCAGGTCGATGCGCGGCGGCGGCACGTTCTCGGTGGGGGGCGGACTCTGGCAGCCGGCCAGCAGGGCAGCCGTGGCCAGCGACAGCAGAAGGGCCCGGCGGGCGGTGGGGTGGTGCGTCATGGGCAGGAACGATAGCGTTTTTTAATGGTGCTTGTGGCCATGCTAGGGACAATGGCCGTGCTGCCTATCGCCCCGGCCAGTGAAAGCATGTAGGCCATTTCTTACCCCTGCACAGGAGCATTCCATGAGCCAAGCCACCCGCGGCTATGCCGCACAGTCGCCCACCAGCCCGCTCGGGCTGTTCCATTTTGTGCGGCGCGACCCGCGTCCCGAAGATGTGGTGATCGACATCCTCTACAGCGGCGTCTGCCACTCGGACCTGCACACGGCGCGCAACGACTGGGGGGGCACGGTCTATCCCACGGTGCCGGGGCACGAGATCATCGGCCGCGTGCGCACCGTGGGCAGCGCCGTGCAGCGTGTCCAACCCGGTGATGTGGTCGGCGTGGGCTGCATGGTGGACAGCTGCCAGGCGTGCCGCGCCTGCGCCAAGGGCTGGGAGCAGTACTGCGAGCGCGGTGCCACCTACACCTACAACAGCGTCGACCGCGTGGATGGCAGCCCCACCCAGGGCGGCTATGCGGAACAGATCGTGGTGCGCCAGGAATTCGTGCTAAAGGTGCCCGGCGGGCTGGACCTGGCCGGTGCGGCGCCGCTGCTGTGTGCCGGCATCACCACCTGGTCGCCCCTGCGCCACTGGAAAGTGGGTCCGGGCAGCCAGGTGGCTGTGGTCGGCCTGGGCGGGTTGGGGCACATGGCCCTGAAGCTGGCCAAGGCCCTGGGGGCCGAGGTCACGCTGTTCAGCCGTTCTCCCGGCAAGGAGGCCGACGCCCGGCGCCTGGGCGCGGACCGGGTGGTCATCAGCACCGACAAGGCGCAGATGAAGGCGGTGCGCGGCCAGTTCGAGCTGATCCTCGACACCGTGCCGTATGCCCACGACCTCAATCCCTACACGCCCACCCTGGCCACGGGCGGCACGCTGGTGCTGGTGGGCTTTCTGGGCAGCCAGGAGCCGCCGCTGAACACCAGCGCCCTGGTGGTCGGGCGCAAGGCGCTGGCGGGCTCGCTGATCGGCGGGATCGCGGAGACGCAGGAGATGCTGGATTTCTGTGGCCAGCACGGCATCACCGCCGATACCGAGGTGATCGCGCTGGAGGACATCAACGCTGCCTACGAGCGCATGCTGCGCAGCGACGTGAAGTACCGGTTCGTGATCGACATGGCGCGCTTCGCGGGCCAGGGTTGAAAAGGCTTTTTCAGTCCGCGCGTGCCTGAGGGGTGAGAACCGCTTCTCAGGCACGTCCCGCCTACGCAGTCAGCTACAAAAGCTGAAAAGCCTTGTGCAGGTGCTCAGCGCTTATCCACGCCGCTTTGCTGGGCGATCACGTCCAGCACCGGCAGCGGCCATTGCTGCGCCCAGCCGGCGGCGGCCACGCCCAGCCAGGCGTACAGATCCCAATGGGCCTGCTGCGGGGGCAGGGGCAGCCGGGTTTCGGTGGCGCCGTCGGCACAGACCACCTGGCCGTCGCGGAGGAAGGCCACGCTGCCCTGCTGGCGGCGGTGCGACTGCAGCACCGGGTGCTGTTCATCCGGGTGCACCCAGACCACACGGCCGGGGCAGGTCAGCGCCAGCTCTTCCAGCGCGGCGTCGCCCGGGGTCAGCACGGCCGTGCCGCCGGGTCGCACGCTGCGCAGCTGGGCCGCAGCACGCGGCGCTGCACGGCGGCGTCGGTGCCGGATTCGGGCTGGATGATGGCCAGGTCGCACTGCGCGTAGGCCCAGCCGTCCTGCACGGCGGTGTCCAGGTCCTGGGCAATCACCGCGGCCGTGACGGCGCAGTGCATCAGCACGCGCTGGCCGGCCGAGGGGGCCTGGCTGGCGGGCGGCAGCATGCGCTGGGCCTGCAGGTACATGGCATTGCCGCTGGCCACGCCCGTGGTGTGGCCCTGGGCCTGCTGCCAGACGGCCAGGGTCTGCGCGATGCGCAGGCCGGTGTCAGCCTCGGCCAGGATGCCGGTCACGGGAATGCGGCCGTCGGCCGGGTGCGGGAACAGGTGGGTGCAGATGGCCTCGCCCACGGCGCGCGGCTGGCCGTGCACGGGGTACAGGTGCATCAGCAGGCTGGGGCCGGCGTTGACTTCGACGATGGCGCCGCCTTGCTCCAGCATGGGCTGGCGGATGTCCTGCAGCACCATGTCGATGCCGGCAATGTCCAGGCCGATGGTGCGCGCCGCCATGATGGCGTGGTGGGCCACGTCGGGGTGGACTTCGTCGGTGCAGTCCACGGTCAGGTTGCCGGTGCGCAGCAGCAGCACTTCCTGGCCGGCGGCGGGCACGGATTCCGGCTGCAGCTGCTGGCGCTGCAGCTCGACCAGGATCTTGGCGTTCTGCGACAGCTCGATGCGCTCCAGCGTCATGTCCACCAGGCAGCGTGGGTGCTGGTTGATCTGGGCTTCCACCAGCTCGGCCACGGTGGACTGGCCGTCGCCGACCACGCCCAGGGTCTCGCCGCGCGTGGCCGCCACCACCTGGTGGCCGACCACCAGCACGCGGTGCTCGTGGCCACGGATGCAGCGCTCCACCAGCACCTGGGTGCCTTCGCGCTTGGCCAGCTGCCAGGCGGCTTCGATCGAGGCCTGGTCCACCAGGTCCAGGCTGACGCCGCGCGCGCGGTTGCCATCCAGCGGCTTGACCACCACCGGCACGCCCAGGCGCTGGGCGATCTGCCAGGCCTGGGCCGGCGATGCGGCCAGGTCGCCCTGGGGCGTGGGAATGCCGGCATTCGCCAGCAGGCGCTTGGTCAGGGCCTTGTCCGAGGCGATGTCCTGGGCGATGGCCCCGGTCTGGTCGCTCTCGGCCGTCCAGATGCGCTGCTGCGCCGCCCCCATGCCCAGCTGCACCAGGTTGCCCTTGGGGAACAGGCGGTAGGCGGGCAGGTAGCGCTGCACGGCGGCGTTGGCGATGCAGGCGGTGCTGGGGCCCAGGCATTCCTCATCGATCACGAAGCGGATGCGGGCCAGGGCGGCAGCCCATTCGACCGCACGCTGCGTGGCGGACAGGGCCAGCAGTTCCAGGGCTTGCTGCAGCACGCAGCGGCCCAGGGCGGCCTCGCTGGCTTCCAGCACGATGGTGCCGCGCCCGTTGGACTGGGGATGGCCTTCGCACACGCGGTCCGGCAGGGCCACGGCCTGCAGCAGGGCGTGCAGCAGCTCTTCGAGCTGGGGCCACAGGGGCGGCTCCATGTCGAGCAGCTGGGCCTCCAGCACCGGGTGCGGGCTCCACAGGTTGTTGCCCGTCCAGTGGCGGGTGCGCAGGACATAGGCCTGCTGGCAGTTGTGCACTTTCTCGATGTGCGGGACAGAGGGGTTGAGGACGCGCATAAGCAAGCCTTCAGGGTCTGAAACGGGGGGTGTCTGCTGGCCGTGGACCGCGCTGCCAGGACCAGCAGGCGCGGTGCAGGGTACCACCGGCGGTGGTGTGCCAGCACACGGGGAAAAGGGGTGCGTTGGACGCAGGCATGGACGCAGGCAGTGGCGGGGCCAGGGGGCCAGCGGCGCTGCACCAGGGCAGGCCCATCCACGCGCAGCGGCATGTGAATGTCAGTCATACGGGACTTTCCAAGCCCAGCCCACGTGCGCGGACTGCTGGCTTGCGGTGTGGGGCCTGTTCAAAAGAGCGGAGCGATGCCGCCGGGCAACCATTGTCTGCCATCGCTCCATCGGCAGAAAACAACGGGCGCCAGCTTAACAGGATGGCGGGCCATCTGGGCAACAGTCCGCCAAGGGGCGGGGTTTGCCACGCCGGGTGCAGGGGCGATGGCCGCCCGGGCGGCCGGCACAGCCGGGCTGCACCGTACACTCGCCGTGAGGCCCGGCGCGGTGCGCCCGGGCGGATTGCCGAGCGACCTTTCCATGACCACACCCCACACCCGCAACTGGCTGCAGACCCTGGTGGCCTTCGACACCACCAGCCGCAACTCCAACCTGCACCTGATCGAACATGTGCGCGATGCGCTGGCCGCGCACGGCGTGCCGGTGCAGCTGTTCAAGTCGCCCGACGGCGCCAAGTCCAACCTGTTCGCCACGCTGCCGGCCCAGGATGGCGGCACGCAGGGCGGCATCGTGCTGTCGGGCCACACCGACGTGGTGCCGGTTGACGGCCAGCAGTGGGACACCGACCCGTTCGCGCTGACCGAGCGCGACGGCCGCCTGTATGGGCGCGGCACCTGCGACATGAAGGGCTTCATCGCCGCAGGCCTGGCCCTGGTGCCCGAGTTCCTGGCCATGCCGCGGCGCAAGCCGCTGCACTTTGCCCTGTCGTACGACGAGGAAGTGGGCTGCATCGGCGCGCCCGTGATGCTGGAGCAACTGAAGCTGCAGGGCCAGCGCTTTGATGGCTGCATCGTGGGCGAGCCCACCAGCATGCAGCCCGTGGTGGCGCACAAGGGCATCAACGTGTGGCGCTGCAAGGTGCATGGCAAGGCGGCGCATTCCTCGCTGACGCCCAGCGGCAGCAACGCCATCGAATACGCGGCGCGCCTGATCTGCCGCATCCGCGACCTGGCCGAGTCCTTCAAGGCCCAGGGGCCGTACGACCCGTTCTTCGACGTGCCCTACACCACCATGACCACCAACCGCATCAGCGGCGGGATTGCGGTCAACACCATCCCTGAGCACTGCGAGTTCGCCTACGAATTCCGCAACCTGCCCGGCATGGTGCCCGACGACATCCAGGCCCAGGTGGAAGCCTATGTGCAGCAGGAGCTGCTGCCGCGCATGCGCCGCGAGTTCGCCGAGGCGCGCATCGAGTTCGAATCGCTGGCCGGCGCACCGTCCTTCGACAGTGCCGACACCGAGGCCATCAACGTCCTGGTGCAGGCGCTGACCGGCGACCGCGAGAAGCGCAAGGTGGCCTACGCCACCGAGGCCGGCCTGTTCCAGCAGGCCGGCATTCCCAGCGTGGTCTGCGGCCCCGGCGCCATCACCGAGGCGCACAAGGCCAACGAATACGTGGAGCTGGCGCAGCTGGCGCGCTGCGAGCAGTTCCTGCGCAAGCTGGCGCAGTCGCTCTAACGAGTTGAAGTCAAAACAGGCTGTATCGCTTGCCCTGCCTGCGCGGGCAGCTATGTTTTTGCTGTGACTGGGGCGTGGCCATCCGCGGGCGGATAGACCTCGCGCACGCAGTCCAGCCAGGCCCGGGCGGCGCGTGACAGATAACCCGGCCGCCACATCAGGGCCACGTCCCAGGTGATCGCCGGGCCGACCAGCGGGCGGCTGGCCACGCGCTGCGGGTCGTACTGGGCGATGACGTGCTCGAACATCACGGCCACGCCCACGTCGGCGGCCACCAGGTGGCCGATGAAGTCCCAGTAGCGGGTCTGCAGCGTGACCCGGGGCGTGAAGCCCGCCGCCGCGCACTGCTGCAGCACATGCTCGTGCAGCGCAAAGTCCGAGGTGTAGAGCACCAGCGGCAGCTCGCGCAGGTCCTGCCAGCGCATCGGCAGGTTGGGGTCGGTCACACGGTGCGCGGGCAGCACCACGCGCGTGGTCTGGCGCGCCACGGTGTAGCGTTCCACTGCCGGGTCGGGCGCATCGAACAGGCCCAGCGCCAGGTCCAGCTGGCCCTCCTGGATCATCTGGTAGTGGGCGCGCGCGCCCTGTTCGTTGACCTGCAGGTTCACGCCCGGAAAGCGCTGCTGGAACCGGGCGATTACCGGCGCCATGTAGTGGCCGGCGGTGGGCATGATGCCCACCGACAGCTCGCCGCGCGTGATGTCGTCCACCTCGGCCACCTGCTGGCGCAGCAGCCGGGCCTGCTCCAGCATCTCCAGCCCGCGGTCATGGACCACCTGGCCGGCGTCGGTCAGCTGCACCCCGCGGCCCTCGCGCAGCAGCAGCGGGCCGCCCAGCTCGTCCTCCAGCGCCTTGACCATCTTGCTGATGGTCGGCTGGGTCACATGCAGCGTCTCGGCCGCGCGGGTGAAGCCGTTCTGGCGCACGACCTCGATGAAGTAGCGCAGGGCACGCAGGTCCATAGGGATTCCTTTATGGCATCGCTTTGATGGGAATTATTCATTTTACGAATATGTGGGTAAACCCTAGACTTTGCGTTATGTCAAAGTTTTCGTTCCTCACCGCCCAGCCCTTCACCGCCCGTGCCGCGCAGCGTGCCTGGCCGCTGGCCAAGGGGGTGCTGCAGGTGGGCCTGCTCAGCGCCATCTGGGTGAGCATGGACGTGCTGCGCCAGCACTTTGGCTGGGGCATGCCGGCCGGCCTGATCGGCTTCGGCCTGTTGGCCGTGGGCCTGTTCACCGGCCTGGTCCAGGCCCGCTGGCTGCAAAGCGGCACCAACTGGCTGCTGGCCGAGATGCTGCTGTTCTTTGTGCCCGCCATGCTGGTGGTCACCGAATACCCCGACCTGATCCGCCACCAGGGCCTGCGCATCCTGGCGGTCATCGTCACCAGCACCGCCTGCGTGATGGCCGCGACCGCCCTGGCCGTGGACCGGGTCTACCGTTTCGAGCTGTGGCTGGCGCGGCGCCGGTCCTCGCGCGAGACCAGCGCGCCAGGGAGGGGCTGAGCCATGCTGTCGAACGAAGTCATCGGCGTGCTGTCCTTGCTGGCCACCGTGGCCTGCTATGCGTTCAACAAGCGCCTGTACCGCCAGCACCCGCACCCGCTGCTGATGCCCATCGTCGCCACGCCCATGGTGCTGATCGGCCTGGCCCTGCTGACCCGGGTCAGCTACCCGCAGTACATCGCCCAGACGCACTGGCTGGTGTGGCTGCTGGGGCCGACCACGGTGGCGTTTGCGCTGCCGCTGCACGAACACCGCCAGCTGCTGCGCAAGCACTGGATGTCGATCGCCACCGGCGTGCTGGTGGCCAGCACGGTGTCCATCGCCACCACCATCGCGTTTGCCGATCTGTTCGGCCTGTCTGAAGCGCTGCAAAAGGGGCTGGCCGTGCGCTCCGTCACCACGCCCTTCGCCATCGAGGCCGAGAAGGTGCTGGGCGGCCCCACCGATCTGGCGGCGCTGTTCGTGCTGCTCACCGGCGTCAGCGGCATGCTGATGGGCGAGACCGTGCTGCGCCTGCTGCCGCGCGTGCGCAGCAAGCTGGCGGCCGGGGCCATCTTCGGCGGTGCGGCCCACGGCAGCGGCGTGGCCAAGGCGCGCCAGTTCGGCGAGGTGCAGGCCGTGGTGGCCTCGCTGGTGATGATGATTGCCGGCGCCGTGAATGTGCTGGCGGCGCCCTGGGTGCGGAATATATTCTTCTAAAATATAGCTTCTAGCGCTGATGGGGCAAGCGCTAGAAGCCAATGAGGTGCTGAATTGCGTGGCGTTGCCACTCAGGCGGCGCGCAGGATCGGGGCGGGCGCGTGCATGCTGCCGGTCTTCAGGTAGCGCTGGTGCCAGGCGTAGGCTTCGTCCAGCAGGTGCGGCGTGTGCTTGCCCGGCGCATCGCGCAGTGCGCGCTCCAGGTAGTCGGTCATCGCGGCCTGGTAGTCCGGGTGCACGCATTTCTCGATGATCAAGCGCGCGCGCTGCACCGGCGCCAGACCGCGCAGATCGGCCAGGCCTTGCTCGGTGACGATGACCTGCACATCGTGCTCGGTGTGGTCCACGTGGGACACCATGGGCACGATGCAGCTGATCTTGCCGCCCTTGGCCATGGACGGCGTCATGAAGATGGACAGGTAGGCGTTGCGCGCAAAGTCGCCGCTGCCGCCGATGCCGTTCATGATGGACGAGCCCATGACGTGCGTGCTGTTGACGTTGCCGTACATGTCGGCCTCGATCAGCGCGTTCATCGAAATCAAACCCATGCGGCGGATCAGCTCGGGGTGGTTCGAGATCTCCTGCGGGCGCAGGATCACCCGCGAGCGGTAGCGGTCGATGTCGGCCAGAAAGCGTTCCATGGCCGCGGGGCTGAGCGCCAGCGAGGTGGTCGAGGCGGTGTCCAGCTTGCCCGACTCCAGCATGTCCAGCATGCCGTCCTGCAGCACCTCGGTGTAGGCGTTCAGGTGGTCGAAGGGGCCGTGGTTCAGGCCCGCCAGCACGGCGTTGGCGATGTTGCCTACGCCCGACTGCAGCGGCAGCAGCTCGGGCGGCAGGCGGCCCACCTTCACTTCGTGCTGCAGGAAGTCGATGATGTGCTGGGCAATGCGCTGCGAGTCGGCATCGGGCGGCGTGAAGCCGGCCAGCTTGTCGCGCTGCTGCGTGGGCACCACGGCCATCACCTTGCTCAGATCGCAGTGCAGGTAGGGGTCGCCAATCCGGTCGAACGGGTGCTCCATGGGAATCGGCTTGCGCTTGGGCAGCACGGCGGCGCCGTAGTAGATGTCGTGCATGCCTTCCAGCTCGGCCGGCTGGGCGCTGTTGACTTCCAGGATGATCTTGTCGGCCTGCTCCAGCCAGGTCTTGTTGTTGCCCACCGAGGTCGAGGGGATCAGGCGCCCGTCGGGCAGGATGCCCGCCACCTCGATCACCGCCACGTCCAGGTGGCCCAGAAAACCGAACCACACGTACTGCGCCACGTGCGAGAGGTGGATGTCCACGTACTGCATGCGGCCGTCGTTGATCTCTTTGCGCACCGTCGGGTCGGACTGGTAGGGCAGGCGGCGTTCGATGCCGTGGACCTTGGCCAGGGCACCATCCAGCTCGGCCGAGGTGGAGGCCCCCGTCCACAGGCTGATGCGGAAGTTGCCGCCCTGTGCGTTCTGTTCTTCAATGCGGCGCGCCAGCGCCTGGGGCACGGCCTTGGGGGCGCCAGCCGGCGTGAAGCCGCTCATGCCCAGCGTCATGCCGGACTGGATCAGGCTGGCGGCCTGATCGGCCGTCATGATGCGTTCGCGCAGGGCGGGGCACAGCACGCGGTCCGCGGGGGAAGCATGGGTGAAAGTCGTGTGCATAGGGGCGGTCTCCACGGCGGCACTGTCGTTGCATGTGCGCCTTGTTGTCTTTTTCGGGTTGCACCTTAGGTGGCAACCCGCAGTGAAACACAAGCCCCAGCCCAATGCCAGCGTAGTTGATCAGGGAAAACGCGGGTGGCGCAGAGGGTGCCAGCCGTGCTTTGGCCCACGCCGGGCGCCCCAAAAAACCGGCGCAGGCCAGCCTGGTGGGCGCGGCGACGGCATGGGCTGACACGGGGCCGACCACGGTGGCGGTCACAATCGTCGGCATGGCCCTTGCACTTTCTCGCTGGACAGCTGGCGCGGCACGACTGGCGCGCCCCTTCACCCCGTTGATCGACGCCGTGCGGCTGTGGCTGGAGGCCGACGGCCTGCGCATGAGCGCGGCCATGACCTTCTATGGCCTGCTCAGCCTGTCGCCGCTGGTCTTGCTGGTGGTTGGCCTGCTGGGCTGGTGGATGGACCGCAGCGTGGTCGAAAGCACCTTGCTGGAGCAGGTGCACGGGGTGATGGGCGAACGCGGCGCCAGCGTGGTGCAGGCGGCCATGGCCAGCGCGCAGCGGCCCGCCGAGGGGCGGCTGGCATCGCTGGTGGCCTTTGTGCTGCTGCTGTCGGGCGCCACCGGGGTGTTTGTGGAACTGCAGAACGCCCTGGACAAGCTGTGGCGCCATGGGCGCAGCGATGCCCCGCCACCGCGCAAAGTCTGGTGGAAGCTGGCCACGCTGCGCCTGCGCGGGCTGGCCTATGTGCTGGTGCTGGGCTTCTTGCTGCTGGTGACCATGCTGCTGTCCACCGCGCTGAAGCTGTTCACCCAACTGGCCGGCGCCTGGCTGGACATGGCACCGCCGGGGCTGCTCATCAGCGTGCTCAACGAAGCCGTGTCCTTTGCCGTGGTCACGGTGCTGTTTGTGGGGCTGATGCGCCTGGGCACCGGAATCCGGCCGGCCTTGCGCCACCTGGTCTGCGGCGCCGTGGTCGGGGCCGCGCTGTTCACGCTGAGCAAGCAGGCCCTGGCCTGGTACCTGTCCACGGCGGCCGTGGTCTCGGCCTATGGCGCGGCGGGGTCGCTGGTGGTGGTGCTGATGTGGATTTACGTGACGTCCGCCATCCTGCTGCTGGCCGCCAGCGTGGCCAAGGCGCTGGACCTCCGGGCTGCAGCGCCGCCCTGAGGCCGGGTGCACTTGGCGGTGCAGGGGCCTCGTGCTGCGGCAGCTGTTTTTCTAAAAACAGAGCGCCTGGCGCTTGTGGCGCCTGGGCTGCAGCCGGTTTTTGGGGTTGTGCCCGCAGCCCGGGCGTAAAAAACCGGGCCGAAGGCCCGGTATCCAGAGAAGAAAGTGGAACCCGGATTACGCCAGCGTATAGGCCGTCTTCACCGTGGTGTAGAACTCCTGGGCATAGCGGCCCTGCTCACGGGGCCCGTAGCTGCTGCCCTTGCGACCGCCGAACGGCACGTGGTAGTCCACGCCCGCCGTGGGCAGGTTGACCATCACCATACCGGCCTGGCTGTGGCGCTTGAAGTGCGTAGCGTACTTCAGGCTGGTGGTGGCAATGCCAGCCGACAGACCAAACGGCGTGTCGTTGGCCATGGCCAGCGCCTGCTCGTAGTCCTTCACGCGGATCACGCTGACCACGGGGCCAAACACCTCTTCGCGGTTGATGCGCATGCCGGCTTCGGTGTCCACGAACAGCGTGGGCGCCATGTAGAAGCCGTCCTTGCCGCTGCCCGTGTGGCAGGCCACGCGGGCGCCACCGGCGGCGAGTACCGCACCTTCGGCCTTGGCGATCTCCACATAGCTCAGGTCCTGCTCCAGCTGGGCCTGGCTGACCACCGGGCCCATGTCGGTGCCGGCGGCACGCGCATCGCCCACCTTGATCTGGGCCATGCGCGCCTGCAGGGCCTCGATGAAGGCCGGGTAGATCTGGTCGGTCACGATGAGGCGGCTCGAGGCCGTGCAGCGCTGACCGGTGGAGTAGAAGCCGCTTTGCGCCGACAGCTCCACCGCCTGGTTCAGGTCGGCATCGTCCAGCACGATCTGCGGGTTCTTGCCGCCCATCTCCAGCTGCACCTTCTTGCCATGCTTGACACAGGCCTCGGCAATGCCGCGGCCCACGCCCACCGAACCCGTGAAGCTGATGGCCGCCACATCGGGGTGGTTGACCAGGGCTTCCCCGATCACACGGCCTGGGCCCATGACCAAGTTGAACACCCCGGCCGGGATGCCCGAGCGGTGGATGATGTCGGCCAGGGCCCAGGCGCTGCCTGGCACCAGATCGGCGGGTTTGAGCACCACACAGTTGCCGAAGGCCAGGGCCGGGGCGATCTTCCAGGCCGGGATGGCGATGGGGAAGTTCCAGGGCGTGATCAGGCCGACCACGCCGATGGGCTCGCGCGTGATCTCCACGCCAATGCCGGGGCGCACCGACGGCACGGTCTCGCCCGACAGGCGCAGGCATTCGCCGGCAAAGAACTTGAAGATCTGGCCAGCGCGGCCGACTTCGCCAATCGCTTCGGGCAGGGTCTTGCCTTCCTCGCGGGCCAGCAGCTCACCGAGTTCGGCCTTGCGGGCCAGGATCTCGGTGCCGATCTTGTCCAGGGCATCGGAACGCGCCTGGATGCCCGAGGTGGACCAGGCCGGGAAGGCGGCAGCGGCGGCGGCCACGGCGGTGTTCACGTCCGAGGCACCGCCCTGGGCGTACTCACCGATCACATCGGACAGGTCGCTGGGGTTGGTGTTGGGGGCGTAGGACAGGCCGGGGGTCCATTGGCCGTTGATGAGGTTGTGGTACTGGGTCATGGGGGTACTGGGGGATGAAAGAGGGACTGTGTGTCACACGGGGCCATGTGTTTCCACATAGAGCGCGTAGAGGGAGTGGCTGCTGGCCATGTAAAGCCGGTTGCGCTTGGGGCCGCCGAAGGCTAGGTTGGCGCAGCGTTCGGGCAGGCGGATGAAGCCGATGGGCTTGCCCTGCGCGTTGAACACCTTGACACCGTCCATCTCTTCGGATTTGCCCAGGGGCAGGTGGGCCTGCATGCCGCCGCCGATGTCGGTGGCCTCGGGGGCGAAGGCGCCCGAGAAGCCCCAGCCGCACCACAGGTTGCCGTCGCGGTCCACGCGAAAGCCATCCAGGGCACCGGGGCCGGCCGCGTCGATCAGCTTGGTCTTGTTGGACAGGGTGTGGCCATCGGCCGCGACATCGAAGCTCCAGACACTGCGGTGGGGCGTGCCCTTCCATTCGACGACGTAGAGCTTCTTCTCATCGGGCGAGAACGCCAGGCCGTTGGGGTTGACGATGTCGGTGATGACGGCGGTGATCTGGCCGTCCCGGCCGATGCGGTAGACATTCGTGGTGGCTTGCTCGGGTGTGGCGCGCGATCCTTCCCACTCGCCATTGATGCCGAACAGCGGGTCGGTGAACCAGATGCTGTCGTCCGACTTCACGACCACGTCGTTGGGTGCATTCAGGCGCTTGTCCTCGAAGCGGTCGGCCAGCACCGTGATCTGGCCGTTCTTCTCGGTGCGCACCACGCGGCGCGTGACCGAGTGCTCGCAGCTGATCAGTCGGCCCTGGCGGTCGCAGGCGTTGCCATTGGCATAGTTCACGCCCTCCTTGTGCACCGAGAAGCGGCCGGTCTTTTCCTCGTACTTCATCAGGCGGTTGTTGGGGATGTCCGACAGGATCAGCGTGCCCGTGTCCGGGAAGTAGGCCGGCCCTTCGGCCCAGCGCATGCCGCTGCCCAGCTGCTCCACGGTGCTGCTGTAGATGCGGTACTTGGCAAAGCTGGGGTCCAGGATGTAGACGGCCGGGTCCGGGTAGCGCTGGTTCGGCACAAAGCCGAAGGACTGCGCACCGACGCTGGCGCCGATGGCACCCAGTGCCGAGGCTCCCACGCCCTGCAGCAGGCGTCGGCGGTTGAGGGTGGATGGCATGGCGTGTCTCCTGTGTGTGTCGAGGGGGAACCAGGCGCGGCGGGGTTCAGCGCACCATGCAGGGGCGCTTGTTGTCGAACTTCCAGCCGGGGATCAGGTGCTGCATGGCAATGGCGTCGTCGCGCGCGCCCAGGCCGTGTTCCAGGTACAGGGCATTGGCGCGCTGCAGCGCGGCGCGGTCCACGGTCACGCCCAGGCCGGGGGTCTGGGGCACTTCCACGAAGCCGCCCTTGATCTGCAAGGGTTGCTGCGTGAGGTACTGGCCGTCCTGCCAGATCCAGTGCGTGTCGATGGCCGTGACCTTGCCGGGCACGGCGGCGGCCACGTGGGTGAACATGGCCAGCGAGATGTCGAAGTGGTTGTTGGAGTGCGAGCCCCAGGTCAGGCCCCAGTCGCGGCAGGTCTGGCCCACGCGCACGGAGCCGGCCATGGTCCAGAAATGCGGGTCGGCCAGGGGGATGTCCACGGACTGCAGCGATAGGGCGTGCACCATCTGGCGCCAGTCGGTGGCGACCATGTTGGTGGCCGTGGGCAGGCCGGTGGCACGGCGGAATTCGGCCATGACTTCGCGGCCCGAGAAGCCACCTTCGGCGCCGCAGGGGTCTTCGGCATAGGCCAGTACGCCGCGCATGTCGCGCATCAGGCGGATGGCGTCCTTGAGCAGCCAGCCGCCGTTGGGGTCCAGGGTGACGCGGGCGTCGGGGAAACGCTGGGCCAGCGCGGTGACGGCCTCGACCTCCTGCTCGCCGGCCAGCACGCCGCCCTTGAGCTTGAAGTCGTTGAAACCGTAGCGCGCGTAGGCGGCTTCGGCCTGGCGCACGATGGCCTCGGGCGTCATGGCCGTCATGTGGCGCACCTGGTGCCAGTCGTCCGTGCCCAGTGTGTCTTCGCCGGGCTTGACGTAGTCCATGCCGGTCTGGTCGCTGGGGCCCACGAAGAACAGGTAGCCCAGCATTTCCACGTGGTCGCGCTGCTGGCCTTCGCCCAGCAGGGCGGCCACGGGCACGCCCAGGTGCTGGCCCACCAGGTCCAGCAGGGCGGATTCGATGGCGGTCACGGCGTGCACGCCGATGCGCAGGTCAAAGGTCTGCAGGCCGCGGCCGCCGGTGTCGCGGCCTTCCAGGGATTTCTGCACCTCTTGCAGCAGCTGCAGGTGCTGGCCGATGGAACGGCCGATCAGCACCGGCTTGCTGTCCTCCAGCGCCTGGCGAATGCCTTCGCCGCCGGGTACCTCGCCCACCCCCGTATGGCCCGCGCTGTCGTGCACCAGCACGATGTTGCGGGTGAAGTAGGGCGCATGCGCGCCGCTGAGGTTCATGAGCATGCCGTCGCGGCCGGCGACGGGGATGACTTCGATTTCGGTGATGGTCGGGGTGCTGGACATGGCGGTCTTTGGGGGCGGTGTCGGAAAAGGAAAGGGCTATGCGGCGGCGGCCGTCTGCTGCGCGGCCGACCAGGGCACTTCGGCCTCGGGCTCGCCCGTGGCGATGAATTGCGCCAGGTTGCGCAGCACCAGGTCGGCCATGGCGCGGCGGGTCTCATGCGTGCCGCTGGCGATGTGCGGGGCCAGCACCACGTTGTCCAGGGCCAGCAGGGCGGCCAGGGGGCGGGGCTCGTCCTCGAACACGTCCAGGCCGGCACCGGCGATGCGCTGGTGCTGCAGGGCCTCGGCCAGGGCGGCCTCGTCGACCACGCTGCCGCGGGCCACGTTGACCAGGAAGCCTTGCGGACCCAGGGCGGCCAGCACCTCGGCATTCACCAGGTGGCGTGTGCCGTCACCGCCGGCGGCGGTGATGACCAAGATGTCGGCCCAGCGTGCCAGCTCCAGCAGCGAGGGCAGGTACTGGTGGGGCGAGCCTTCGACGGGGCGGCGGTTGTGGTAGGCCACGTCCATGTCGAAGCCCGAGGCGCGGCGCGCCACGGTGCTGCCGATGCGGCCCATGCCGAAGATGCCCAGGCGCTTGCCGCTGGCGCGGGTGTGGATGCCGAAACGGCCCTGGCTCCAGCCGCCGCGGCGCACGAAGCGGTCGGACGCGCTCAGGCCGCGCGTGGCGTCCAGCAGCAGGGCAAAGGCCATGTCGGCCACGCAGTCGTCGAGCACGCCGGGCGTGTAGCCCACGCGGGCACCGCGGCGCAGCAGGGCGTCCTGGTCCAGGGCGTCAAAGCCCACGCCGAAGCTGCTGACGAACTTGAGCTGGGGCAGGGCGTCGACCACGCGCGCAGGCAGGCCCAGGGCGGCCGTGGTGACCAGGTATTCGAACTGCGCACCGTGCTCGGCCAGGAAGCGGTCGGGGTCGGGCTGCTCGGACAGCAGCGTCACCGCATAGGCCTGGGCCAGCTCGGCATCGAGCTGGGGCAGTGGCATCTTGCCGTATTGCAGAACGCGTGGTCGGGTGGTCGCCATGCTGGGAAATCCTTGGAATTTGCTGGGGCCTGAAGCCCCGGTGGAAAGGGCCTGCCGGGAGGCAGGCCTGCGGAGATGGCTTGTGGTCCAACCCACGTTTCTATCTCAGTGGCCCGTCGTGCGCGGGGTCCCCCAGGCCGTTGGAAACGGACGCGGCCAGAGGCAGTGGGCACCGCGCACGGGTCGCCCCGCCCGGATCCGGCGCAGCCAGAATGGGCGAAGGGGCAAAGCGACGCAGGCGGTGCGGCATGTCAATCCGCCGTGATTTTTCGGGTCTGGATCAACTGCTTCCAGCGTTCGTTTTCCTGGGCCTGGAAGCGCGTGAATTCCTCGGGCGTGTTGCCCACGATCTCCAGCCCCTGCTCCAGAAAACGTTTGCGGATGTCGGGCTGCTGCACGGCGGCAATCGCGGCCTTGGCCAGCTTGGCCTTCACATCGGCGGGCAGGCCCTTGGGGGCGGCCATGCCTTGCCAGGAGTAGACCTCGGCGCCCTTGACTCCGGCCTCGGCCAGCGTGGGCACATCGGGCAGCACGGGCGAGCGCTGGGTGCCGGTCACGGCAATCGCGTGCAGCTTGCCGCTGCGCAGGTGGGGCAGGACGGCATTGACGTTCTGAAACGAGAAGTCCACCTGGCCGCCCAGCAGGTCGGTGATGGCCGGTGCGCCGCCCTTGTAGGGCACATGCATGGCCTCGGTGCCGGTCTGTTGCCAGAACAGCTCGGCCGAGAGGTGGTCGGAGGAGCCATTGCCCGAGCTGGCGAAGCTGATCTTGCCCGGGTTGGCCTTGAGGGTGGCGATCACCTCGGCCACGGTGCGGGCCTTTTGCGAGGTGCTGGCGACAAGCACGTTGGGCGCCTGCACGGGGATGGTGATGTAGTCGAAATCCTTGCTGGCGTCGTAGGGGACGTTCTTGATCAGGTGGGGCGTCACCACGAAGGGGCCCAGTGAGGCGACGAGCAGGGTGTAGCCATCGGCCGGGGCGCGCTTGACGGCGCCGGCGCCGATGGTGCCGGTGGCCCCAGGACGGTTTTCCACCACGAAAGGCTTGCCCAGCTGCTCTCCCATGCTCAGGGCCACGGCACGGGCCACCATGTCGGTGGAGCCGCCGGCCGGGAAGGGCACGATGACGTTGACAGCCTTGTCCGGAAAGCTGCCGGAGGCCTGGGCCGAGAGTGCGAGCAGGGCGCCCACTGCGATCAGTATTTTTTCATGCGCGTGTCTCCTGGGGCCGGCAGGTGCGGGCACCTGCCGGGGATCGGTTTATTGGGGGCCGAGTTTGTCGATCAGGGCCTTCAGCTCTTCCACCTCGTGGGGCTTGAGGTCCGACAGCGGGGCGCGCACCGGGCCGGCATCGTGGCCGACGATCTTGGCGCCGGCCTTGATGATGCTGACGCCATAGCCTTCCACGCGGTTGCGGATCTGCAGGTAGGGCATGAAGAATTCCTTGAGCAGCTTGTGCTGCGTGGCCTGGTCGTCGGTGCGCACGGCTTCGTAGAACTGCATCGCCGTCTTGGGGATGAAGTTGAAGACGGCGGACGAGTACACGGGCGTGCCCAGGGCCTTGTAGGCGGCGGCATAGACCTCGGCCGTGGGCAGGCCACCCAGGTAGGAGAAGCGGTCGCCCATCTTCATGAAGATCGAGGACATGGTCTCGATGTTGCCCATGCCGTCCTTGAAGCCCACCAGGTTGGGGCAGCGGTCGGCCAGGATGGCCAGCGACTCGGGGGTGAAGCGGCTGCGGTCGCGGTTGTAGACGATGACGCCGAACTTCACGCTCTTGCAGACCTGCTCCACGTGGGCGATCAGGCCTTCCTGGCCGGCTTCGGTCAGGTAGTGGGGCAGCAGCAGGATGCCGTGGGCGCCCAGGCGCTCGGCCTCCTGGGCGTGGGCGATGGCGGTGCGGGTGGGGCCGCCGGCGCCGGCGATGATGGGCACCTTGCCGCGGCAGGTGTCCACCGCGGTCTTGATGATCTGGCCGTATTCCTCACCGTACAGCGAGAAGTACTCGCCCGTGCCGCCGGCGGCGAACAGCGCGCTGGCGCCATAGGGGGCCAGCCATTCCAGGCGTGCGGCATAGCCCTTGGCATTGAAGTTGCCCTGGGCATCAAAGTCCGTCACGGGGAAAGACAGCAGGCCGGAGCTCATCACTTGTTTCAGGTCTTGGGGGGTCATGGTGTTCACGGAAGAAAAGGGTGGACGGGAGAGAGGAAAAACGGGGGTCAGTCGAGCTTGAGGCCGACTTCTTGCACCACCTTCTGCCAGCGCTGGCGTTCGGTGCTGATGAAGCGGGCGGTCTCGGCGGGGTTCATGGTCACGACCTCGGCGCCCTGGCCGGTCAGGCGTGCGCGCACTTCCGGGTTGCGGATGGCGGTCACCAGGGCTTCGTGCAGGCGTTGCACCACGGCTTCGGGGGTCTTGGCCGGTACGACCACGCCCTGCCAGGTGCCGGTCTCGAAACCGGGCACGCCCTGTTCGGCGATGGTGGGCACGTCGGCGGCCAGGGGCATGCGGGCGCCCTTGGACAGGCCCAGCAGCTTCAGCTTGCCGCTTTGCACATGGGGGAAGGTGGCCAGCATGCCGTTCATCAGCACCTGGGTCTGGCCGGCGACGGTGTCCTGGATGGACTGCACACCACCCTTGTAGGGCACGTATTCCCACTTGGCGCCGGTGGCGCGGGCCAGCTCCACGCCGGCCAGGTGGGGGGCGCTGCCGGTGGCGGTCACGGCGAAGTTCAGGTCCTGCTTCTTGGACAGGGCCACCAGTTCCTGCAGGTTGTTGGCCGGCACCGAGGGGTGGACCACCAGCAGGTGGGGCGAGTAGGCCAGCATGGCCGTGCCGCGCAGGTCCTTGCCCAGGTCGAAGGGCAGCTTGGTGTACAGCGAGGGCGAGATGGCCAGCGCGCCCAGGTCGCACAGCAGAATGGTGTGGCCGTCGGGCTGGGCCTTGGCCACGAAATCGGCACCCAGGTTGCCGTTGGCGCCGGGCTTGTTCTCGATGATCACGGGCTGCTTGAGCTGCTGCGTCAGCAAGGGACCGATGGTGCGCGCAATGATGTCGGAGCTGCCGCCTGGGGGGTAGGGCACGACCAGGCGGATGGGTTTGCTGGGCCAGGCATCGGCCGCCAGCAGCGGGCCGGTCAGCAGGCTGGTGGCCGCCAGGGCCAGTAGTGAGCGCAGGACGCGAGAGCGACGGACCATGGTGCTTGTCTCCTTGTTGTGATCAGTCATCATACAACTAGGGGTTTGCAATTCCAAGCCGTCGAGTACTAGGGGAAACGCGGGGATGGGCGGTCCTGGCGCTGGCGGGTGGTGGGCGCTTTGAGGGTCAAAATGCCCGTTGGCGCAGGTGCATCAAGCGCCAATAGCTATGGTTTTTGTTTTGCCGCGTTGGCTGCCCACGCCGTGGTGCGCGGCGGGCGCGGCCCGACCGGGGTTCAGGCGTCGGCGCTGGGCTGGGCGGACTGGCTCAGGCGCTGGGCCAGGCGCAGGCGTTCGCGCGAGTTGGTCAGGTGGATGCGCATGGCCGCGCGGGCCGATTCCGGATCCTGGCGCTCGATGGCGGAATAGATTTCCTCGTGCTCCCGGTTCACGCGGCGCAGGTAGTCGGGGTCGCGGGGCGAGGTGTGGATGGAGGTGATGCGGTTGCGCGGGATCAGCAGGTTGCCAAAGTGCTCCAGGATGTCCTGGAAATAGCGGTTGCCCGTGGCCTGCGTGATGCTCAGGTGGAAAGCCAGGTCGTAGGCCACCGTGTCGTTGCCCTGGGCGAAGTGGTATTCAAAGGCCTCCAGCGCGGCGCGCATGGCCTCCAGGTCCTGGGGCTGGCGGCGCTGGGCCGCCAGGCCGGCGGCCTCGGTCTCCAGGCTGATGCGCAGCTCCAGCACGGCCAGCACATCCACCGATTCGCTGAGTTCATGGGCGCTGAGCACCGGTCCCGGGTTGTGCCGCGTCGGCAGCACGAAGGTGCCGATGCCGTGGCGGGTTTCGACCAGGCCGGCGGCCTGCAGCTTGGACAACGCCTCGCGCACCACGGTGCGGCTGACGTCGTAATTGCGCACCAGCTCGGACTCGGTGGGCAGCTTGTCCCCCTCGCGCAGCAGGCCCTGGCGGATCTTGTGGCCGAACTCCTCCGACAACAGGCTGGCCAGGTTGCGGCTGCCGCGCCCGGCTTTGCTGCGCAGGGCAGCACCCCCCTGGGGCACGGAAGTGGCGGGGGCTTGGGGTAATTCCGATGTCAGGCTGCGCATGGGCATGATGATAATCGCTTTATGTTGTATGACAACGTACCTCGAAACCTGTGTGACCCAGCCCGGGTCACCCCCTGTCGCTGCCCTGGCCGCTCGCTTGCGGGTGCCGGGCGGCAGGCGGCGCCCGCGTTCCCGGAACGCTGGATACACAGGCCTGCGCCCGATATCCATCCCTGATCTTGCACGATGAGTACTTCCCACGCGATCCGCCACATCCGCATCACGCCCATTGCCTTCCGCGATCCCCCGCTGCTCAACGCGGCCGGTATCCACGAGCCCTGGGCCCTGCGCTCCATCATCGAGATCGAAACCGCCTCGGGCCTGGTCGGCATCAACGAAAGCTATGGCGACCAGCCCATGCTGGAGGCGCTGGCCAAGGCCGCGCCGGCCCTGGTCGGCCTGTCGCCCTGGGCGCTGAACGACATGGAGGCCCGCGTGGCGGCCCTGGTCACGCCGCCCAAGCTCACGGCCTCGGAATTCCTCGGCCAGCAGGTCTCGCTGGCCCCGGGCACCCATGTGTCCAAGACCGTGGCCAAGGTGGTCAGCGCCTTCGAAGTCGCGATGCTGGACCTGCAGGGCCAGATGGCCCAGGCGCCCATCGTCGACCTGCTGGGTGGCCCTGCGCGCGACCGCGTGCCCTACTCAGCCTATCTGTTCTACAAATACGCCGAGCACGTGGGCCAGCCCTACGCCCCTGACGCCTGGGGCGAGGCGATGACGCCAGCGCAGCTCGTGGCCCAGGCCCGGCGCATGATCGACCAGTACGGCTTCCAGAGCATCAAGCTCAAGGCCGGCACCCTGCCACCCGAGCAGGAGGCCGCCGGCATCCTGGCCCTGGCCGAGGCCTTCCCCGGCACGCCGCTGCGCATCGACCCGAATGGCAACTGGACCGTGGAAACCAGCCTGCAGATCGTGCAGCAGCTGCGCGGCGTGCTGGAGTACTACGAAGACCCGGCCCCGGGCCTGGACGGCATGGCCGCCGTGGCGCGCGAATGCGATGTGCCCCTGGCCACCAACATGGTGGTGACCGACTTTGCCGAATTCCGCCGCAATGCCGGCATGGGCTGCCCGGTGAAGATCGTCCTCAGCGACCACCACTACTGGGGCGGCCTGCGCGCCACGCAGCGCCTGTCCACGCTGTGCCAGACCTTCGATCTGGGCCTGTCCATGCACAGCAATTCCCACCTGGGCGTGAGTCTGGTGGCCATGACGCACCTGTGTGCCAGCGTGCCGCAACTGACCTATGCCTGCGACACCCACTATCCCTGGCAGGACGAGGAAGTCGTCGAAGGCGGCCGCCTGCAGTTCGAGCAGGGCAGCCTGCGCGTGCCCACCACCCCCGGCCTGGGCGTGACGCTGGACCGCACGGCCCTGGCGCGCCTGCACGACAACTACCTGCACTGCGGCATCCGCAACCGCGACGACTTGGGCCAGATGCGCAAGTACGACCCATCCTTCACCGGCCACCAACCCCGTTTTTGATTCACCCATCCACAGCGCAAGAAGACGCTTTTTGTTCCACAGGAGACAACCACCATGCAACGTCGCACCCTGATCCAGCACACCCTCGCCGCCAGCTCCCTGCTGCTGGGCGCATCCATGCTCGCCGCGCCCGCCCTGGCCCAGGGCAACTGGCCCACCAGCAAGCCCATCACCTACCTGGTGCCCTTTCCACCCGGGGGCAATACCGACACCCTGGCGCGCGTGATTTCCCAGCCGCTGAACAAGGCGCTGGGCACGTCGGTGATCATCGAGAACAAGGGCGGCGCCGGTGGCAGCGTGGGCTCGGCCCTGGCGGCCCGTGCGCCCGCCGATGGCTTCACCATCCTGGGTGGCACCATCAGCTCGCACGCCATCAACGTCAGCCTGTACTCCAAGCTGGACTACGACCCCGTCAAGTCCTTCACCCCCATCGCCATGCTGGGTTCCGGCCCGCTGGTGCTGGTGGTTCCGGCGTCCAGCCCCTACAAGACCCTGGCTGAAGTGCTGGCCGGCAGCAAGTCCAAGGCTTCGGCTGGCGGCCTGACCTCGGCCTCGCCGGGCAACGGCACCTCCAACCACATGGCGATGGAGTTGCTGGCCTACCAGACTGGCGTGAAGTTCACCCACGTGCCCTACAAGGGCAGCGGTCCTGCCGTGCAGGACGTTATGGGCGGGCAGGTGGACATGATGTTCGACACCGCCCTGGTCGTGGGCCCGCACATTCAGGCCGGCAAGCTGCGTCCGATTGCCGTCACCAGCTCCAAGCGCCTGGAGTCGCTGCCCGATGTGCCCACGATCGCCGAATCCGGCGAAAAAGGCTTCGACATGGGTTCCTGGCAGGCCGTGTTTGCGCCGGCCGGCACCCCCAAGGCCGTCGTCGACCGCCTGCACGATGAGATCATGAAGATCGTGGCCACGCCCGAGGTGCAGGCCCGCCTCAAGAGCTTTGGCATGCAGCCTTCGCGCATGACGCCCGCCGAGCTGGCCGAGTTCCAGAAGGCCGAAGTGACCAAGTGGGCGGCCGTGATCAAGGCGGCTGGCATCAAGGCCGACTGAGCCCACCCCTGTGCGCGCTGTGCTGCCGCCTCCGGGCGGCGGTTGCGGTGCGCGGGGTCCCGCGTGCGGGGCCCCGGATAACCGAGACGAGATTGTCATGAGCACCCCCCTTCCCCTTGCCATCACCATGCACGCGGCCGACAACGTGGCCATCATCGCCAACGATGGCGGCCTGCCTGCCGGTGCCGTGCTGCCCAGCGGCCTGACCCTGCGTGACGCCGTGCCCCAGGCGCACAAGGTGGCCCTGGTGGACATCCCCGCTGGCGGGGTGATCCGCCGCTACAACGTGGCGATTGGCTACGCGCTGCAGCCGATTGCCGCTGGCAGCTGGGTGCACGAAAAACTGCTGCAGATGCCCGAGGCGCGCTCGCTGGAAGGCCTGCCGATCGCCACCGTGCAGCCGCCCGTGCTGGAGCCGCTGGAGGGCTACACCTTCGAGGGCTACCGCAACGCCGACGGCTCCGTGGGCACGCGCAACATCCTGGCCATCACCCAGACCGTGCAGTGCGTCGCCGGCGTGACCGACTTTGCCGTGCAGCGCATCAAGGCCGAGCTGCTGCCCAAGTACCCCAACGTGGACGACGTGGTGGCCCTGGCCCACACCTACGGCTGCGGTGTGGCGATTGACGCCCCCGATGCCGTGATCCCCATCCGCACCGTGCGCAACCTCAGCCTGAACCCGAACTTCGGCGGCGAGGTCATGGTGGTCAGCCTGGGCTGCGAGAAGCTGCAGCCCGAGCGCCTGCTGCCCCCGGGCAGCTTTCCCATCGTGGACGAGCGCGAGCAGGCGCTCGACGTGGTCTGCCTGCAGGACGAGGCCCATGTGGGCTTCATGTCCATGGTCGACTCCATCCTGCGCCAGGCCGAGCAGCACCTGCGCCGCCTCAACGCGCGCCGCCGCGAGACCGTGCCGGCCAGCGAGCTGGTGGTCGGCGTGCAGTGCGGCGGCAGCGATGCCTTCAGCGGCTTCACGGCCAACCCTGCCGTGGGCTTTTGCACCGACCTGCTGGTGCGCGCGGGCGCTTCCGTGATGTTCTCGGAAGTGACCGAGGTGCGCGACGGCATCGACCAGCTGACCTCGCGCGCGTCCTCGCCCGAGGTGGCCGAGGCCATGATCCGCGAGATGGCCTGGTACGACAATTACCTGAACAAAGGCCGCGTGGACCGCAGCGCCAACACCACGCCCGGCAACAAGAAGGGCGGCCTGTCGAACATCGTGGAAAAGGCCATGGGCTCCATCGTCAAGAGCGGCAGCGCCCCCATCACGGGCGTGCTCTCACCCGGCGAGAAGCTGCAGCGCAAGGGCCTGACCTATGCGGCCACGCCGGCCAGTGACTTCATCTGCGGCACGCTGCAGCTGGCGGCCGGCATGAACCTGCACGTGTTCACCACGGGCCGCGGCACGCCCTATGGGCTGGCCGAGGTGCCGGTGATCAAGGTGGCCACGCGCCACGACCTGGCGCGCCGCTGGCACGACCTCATGGACATCAATGCCGGCACCATCGCCACGGGCGAGAAGACGATTGCCGACGTGGGCTGGGAGATGTTCCAGTTCATGCTGGACGTGGCCAGCGGTCGCAAGAAGACCTGGGCCGAACAGTGGAAGCTGGCCAACCAGCTGGTGCTGTTCAACCCGGCGCCGGTGACCTGAGCGATACGTATCGCACCCTGCAAAAAGCGCTGCCTCGGCAGCGCTTTGCTTTTGGGGGTGGTGCCCGGGTGTGGCCTAGCCCGCGGCGGCCACGGTCAGTGTGGCATCGATCCGGGCCAGCACCTGCAAGGCCGTGGCGTGGGGGCCCTGGGGAAAGCGGTTGTTCCATTCGTGCTCGGCCAGCGGGTGCACGCTGCAGTTGCCGGGCAGGGGGGCGTTGGCGTCCAGCAGCGCATGCAGGCGCGGCACGAACACCCACTGCAGCCATTCCTCGATCTGCAGGGTGTCGTACATGAAGGGCATGGTCGATGCCAGGGCCTGTTCCGACGGCGGCTGCGCGCCCCACAAGGCGGCCGCGCGCAGTTCGGCTTCCAGTTGCTGCAGGTGGTGGCGCAAGGTGGTGGATGTATCGCTCATGGTGCGATTGTCCCCGCTTCGCCAATCCCTGACAGGTCACCGTGGTTGCCCTCATAAGGTTTCCCCGCAGGCCGCGTCAACTAGGTTACTGCGCGGGCCTTCAAACCTTCGGGGTTTGCCCGGAATTGTTCTGCATAGCGGAATTTCCCACTGTTTATTTGCGAAAGCTGGCCCTAGTCTGGACTGACAGCGGGGTGCCGGCCAGCGCTGCCAACCGATCAAGGAGACAGGGATGCAGAACAACACCACGGCCGTTGGCGCAGGCGTGCGCGACGGCCACCAGGGCAGGAGGGCGTGATGGACGTTCTTTTGCAGCAAGTGCTCAATGGCCTGACATTGGGCGGTATCTACGGGCTGGTGGCGCTGGGGCTGACCCTGGTCTACGGCATCTTGCACGTGCCCAATTTCGCGCACGGTGCGTTCTACATGGTCGGTGCCTTCGTCGCCTTCCATGCGATGAACGCCTGGGGCCTGGGCTACTGGCTGGCGATGCTGGTGGCCGCAGGCGTGGTAGCGGCGATGGCCGTGGTCAGCGAGCGGCTGGTCTTCACGCCGCTGCGCAATGCCTCGGGCATCCACCCCATGGTGGCCGCCATCGGCGTGCTGCTGTTCCTGGAGGCGGCGGCCCAGGCGCTCTGGGGCGCGGATTTCCAGCGCATGCAGACGCCCTACACCAGCATCATCGACCTGGGCGGCGTGACCGCGCCGGCCCAGCGCCTGCTGATCATTGCCGCAGCCTTTGCGCTGATGGTGGCGCTGCACCTGTTCCTGACGCGGACGGTGGTGGGTTCGACCATCATCGCCATGGCGCAGAACCGCGACGGGGCCTCCATCGTCGGCATCGACGCCCAGCGCGTGGCCATGCTGACCTTTGCCATCTCCGGCGTGCTGGCGGCCGTGGCGGCCACGCTGTACGCGCCCATCAACCTGGTCTACCCGGCCATGGGCCATCTGGTGATCACCAAGGCCTTCGTGATCATCATCCTGGGCGGCATGGGCAGCATTCCCGGTGCCATCGTGGGCGGGCTGATCATCGGCTTTGCCGAGAGCTTCGGCGCCTACTACATCTCGACCGACTACAAGGACATCATCGCCTTCGTGCTGCTGGTGGTGATCCTGTCGATGCGCCCCGAGGGCCTGTTTGCAAAGAGGGGGCGCTGAGATGCAATCTTTTATCGATAGCAAACTGGCCTGGGGGTTGCTGCTGGCAGCCAGCCTGGCCTTCCCCTGGGTGGCGGGCAACGACTACCACCTGACGGTGATGAGCACGGCCTACATCTTCGCCATCGCCACGCTGGGGCTGAACCTGATCACGGGCTACACCGGCCAGCTCAACCTGGCGCATGCCGGCTTCATGGCCGTCGGGGCCTACACCGTGGGCATCCTGACCGTGGACCATGGCTGGAGCTTCTGGGCTGCCTTCCCCATGGCGGGGGTGGTGAACGTGGTGCTGGGCTATGGCGTGGGCCTGCTGTCGCTGCGGCTGAAGGGGCACTTCTTTGCCATCTTCACCCTGTGCGTGGGCTACATCATGTTCCTCATCATCGAGAAGTGGGAGGGCCTGACGCACGGCACGGTGGGCATCATGGGCATCCCCGCGCCCGAGCCGATCGGCGCCATCAGCTTCGAGTCGCCGCTGGCGCTGTACTACCTCACGTTGGGCTTTCTGGTGCTGGCCGTGTGGGCCATGCGCCGCATCGTCAAGTCGCTGCTGGGGCGCACCTTCATCGCCATCCGCAACAGCGACGAGCTGGCCGAGGCGCTGGGCATCAACCTGATGCGCAACAAGACCCTGGCCTTCATGCTCAGCGTGTTCTACGCCGGCATGGCAGGCGGGCTGTACGCGGGCTTCGTGCGCTTCATCGGCCCGGATCTGGCCGGCACGCACCACACCTTCGACATGATGATCTTCATGATCGTCGGCGGCCTGGGCACGGTGCTGGGCCCGTTGCTGGGCGCCATCGGCATGCCGTGGCTGACACAGTCGCTGCAGTTCCTGCAGGAGTACCGCTTCATCGTCTTCGGCCCCATCCTGGTGGCGCTGGTCATCTTCCTGCCCCACGGCATCGTGGGCAGTTTTCTGGCGTGGCGCGCGCGCCGTGCGGCCAAGGAGGGCCGGCCCCATGCTCAAGATTGAACACCTGACCAAGCGCTTCGGCGGGCTGGCGGCGGTCAACGACGTCAGCACCGTGATCGAGGCCGGCAAGATCAACGCCATCATCGGCCCCAACGGTGCGGGCAAGACCACGTTCTTCAACCTGATCAGCTCCATGCACAAGCCCACCAGCGGCACCATCACCTTCAATGGGCGCGATGTGACCTCGCTGCGCCCGGACCAGGTGGCGCAGCTGGGGGTGGCGCGCACCTTCCAGGCCACGTCGCTGTTCGACAAGGCCTCGGTGCTGGACAACCTGATCGTTGGCCACCGCCTGCGCACGCGCTCCGGCCTGTGGGATGTGCTGCGCGGCTCCAGCCGCCTGCGCGAGGAGGAGCGCGTGTGCCGCGAGAAGGCGCGCGATGCGCTGGACTTTGTTGGCCTGTCGCACATCGCCCACCGCCTGGCGGGCGACATCACGCAGGAGGAGCGCAAGCGCGTGGCCTTTGCGCTGGCGCTGGCCACCGACCCGCAATTGCTGCTGCTGGACGAGCCGGCCGGCGGCGTGAACCCGGAGGAGACCGAGGGCCTGGCCCAGCTGATCCGCAAGTTCGTGCGCCACGGCATGACGGTGGCGTTGATCGAACACAAGATGGGCATGATCATGAGCCTGGCCGACAAAATCCTGGTGCTGAGCTATGGCGAGAAGATCGCCGAAGGCACGCCCGACGAGATCCGCCGCAACCCGGCGGTGATCGACGCCTACCTGGGGAGCGAGCATGCTGAAGTTTGAGAACGTCTCGCTGAAATACGGCAGCTTCCTGGCGCTGGACCAGGTCAGCCTGCATGCCGACCAGGGCGAGCTGGTGGTGCTGCTGGGCGCCAACGGCGCCGGCAAGAGCTCGCTGTTCCTGACGGCCAGCGGCATCCACAAGGCTGCTGGCGGCTCCATCACCTGGAACGGCCAGGAGCTGGTGGGCCGCAAGCCCTCGGCCATCGTGCAGTCCGGCGTGGTGCAGTGCCCCGAGGGGCGCAAGCTGTTCCCACAGATGAGCGTGCGCAAGAACCTGGAGCTGGGCGCCTACGTGCACCGCCGCGACCCGGGTCCCAGTCGCCAGACGCTGGAGGAGGTGTTCGCCCTGTTCCCCATCCTGCGCGACAAGCAGCACGACCCGGCCGGCTCGCTGTCGGGCGGGCAGCAGCAGATGGTGGCCATCGGCCGCGCCATGATGGGCCGCCCCCGGGTGCTGCTGCTGGACGAACCCTCGCTGGGCCTGGCGCCCCTGGTGATCAAGCAGATGTTCGAGGTCATCCAGCGCATCAATGCGGCCGGCACCACGGTGCTGCTGGCCGAGCAGAACGCGTTTGCGGCGCTGAAGATCGCCCACCGCGCCTACGTGCTGGAAAACGGCCGCATCGTGCGCGAAGGCGCGCCCGCGGCGCTGCTGGCCGATGACTCGATCCGCAAGGCGTACATCGGGGCATGACACCCCCTGAGGCGCTGTGCGCCTTCCCCCGCTCTGGCGGGGCCCGCCCAAGGGGGGCGACACCAGCGCTGCGGGGCGGCCCTGGCCCGATGTCCCCCGCGAAGGTGAGCGATTTTCACTGCGCCGAGGTGCGCAGTTCTGGTTCCGCAACGCAAGACACACCACACACAAGGAGACAACCATGCGTGCATTTTCTCGACTCAATCGCCGCCAGCTGACCGGGCTGGCCCTGGCCTGTGCGGCCACCTGGGCTGCGCCGGCGATGGCGCAGGACGTGGTCAAGATCGGTTACTCGGGGCCGCTGTCGGGCGGCGCCGCGCAGTACGGCAAGAATGCGCTGGACGGCATGCTGCTGGCGGCCGACGAACTCAATGCCGCCAACCTGGAGGTGGGCGGCAAGAAGGTGAAGTTCGAGATCGTGCCGCTGGACGACAAGTACAACCCGTCGGAGACCGCCATCAACGCCCAGCGCCTGGTGCAGCAGCACAAGACGGCGGCCATCCTGGTGCCGCATTCCGGCGGCATCTTCGCGGTGCAGACCACCAACGAGCGCAGCAACTTCATCGTGCTGGCCTACAGCTCGGTGCCGCAGATCACCAACCGCGGCAACAAGCTGACGCTGCGCATCCCGCCGGAGTTCACCACCTACATCGAGCCCTTCTCCAGCTACCTGATGCAGCGCTACGGCAAGAAGGTGGCCATGGTGGGGGCCGACCACGACTACGCCAAGGCCTGGGCCGCGGCCTTCAAGCCCGGCTGGGAAAAGCTGGGCGGTAGCGTGGTGGCCGAGAACCCCATGAGCTACAACCGCGCCACCGACTTCTACAGCGGCGTCAGCAAGGCGCTGGCGGCCAAGCCCGATGTGCTGTTCGTCGGCGGGGCCTCCGAGCCCACGGCCCTGGTCGTCAAGCAGGCGCGCGAGCTGGGTTTCAAGGGCGGCTTCCTGGTCATGGACCAGGCCAAGCTGGATGAGATGGCGCGCGTCGTCGGTGGCCTGGAGGTGCTGGAAGGCGCCATCGGCGTGCTGCCCGTGTCGGCCGACCCCTCGCCCGACAACCAGGCCTTCATCGCGCGCTTCGGCCAGAAGTTCGCGGGCCGCGTGCCCGGCTCCGAGGCCCTGTGGAACTACACCGCCGTGCACGCCACGGCCAAGGCCATGCAGCTGGCCGGATCGGCCACCGATGCCAAGGCCATCCACGCCAAGCTGGATGCGGGCTACAAGGGGCTGTCGCCCCAGGTGAACCCCGGTGGCGTGTTGGGCGTGGACGACAAGGGCGGCACCCTGACCCGCGAGCGCGGCGGCGCGGTGCAGGACGGCAAGATCACCGTGATCAGTACCGACAAGAAATAAACCGACGGGTCGGTCACACCCCCCACAAAAAGCGCACCGAGGTGCGCTTTTTGTTGGGCCATCATGACCATGGAATCATCAGTAAAAAGAGCAGTTTGCGCGCGCCCAATCATGATTTCAAGGTGTTTTGTGTCTGAAATCTTTGAATGGTCAGCGCTAACCGCTCCTTTTTTCAATCAGATCAGGCTGGCGCCGCCGTCCAGCACCAGGGCCTGGCCGGTCATGTGGCGCGAGGCGTCCGAGGCCAGGTAGACGGCTGCGCCTTTCAGATCTTCTTCACCGCCAATGCGGCGCAGCGGCGCGCGGGCGATGAGCTGGTCGCCCAATTTGTCGATCAAACCGCTGGCCAGCTTGCTGGGGAAAAAGCCCGGGCAGATGGCGTTCACGCGGATGCCGTACGGCCCCCACTCGGACGCCAGGGTGCGCGCCAGGTGCACGGCGGCGGCCTTGGAGGTGTTGTAGGCCACGGTGTGCATGCCCGGTGGCGTGCCCTTGAAGGCCGCGACCGAGGCGGTGATGATGACGTTGCCCTGGCCCTTGGGAATCATCACCCGCTTGGCCACCTCGCGCGTCAGGAAGAAGGGCGCGGAGACGTTGAGGTTCATGACTTTGTGCCAGGCTGCGTCGGGGTAGTCCTCGGCCTTGGCGCCCCAGGTGGCGCCGGCGTTGTTCACCAGGATGTCGATGCTCCCCAGCTCGTCCAGCACGGCATCGACCAGCGCGGGAATGGCGTCGAACTGCTGCAGGTCGTTGGTGAAGGTGGCGACCTGGATGCCCAGGCCTTCGAGGTGGGCCTTGGCGGCGGCCAGCTCGTCGGCCTTGCGCGCCGTGATGGCCAGGCGGGCCCCCATCTCGCCCAGGGCTTCGGCCATCTGCAGGCCCAGGCCGCGCGAGCCCCCGGTGATCAGCGCGGTCTTGCCGGCCAGGTTGAACAGTTGTCGGACGCTCATGCCGTGTCTCCTTGCTTGTTGGTGTGGACTGGAGGGCCCGCAGCGCGGAACGCTCCAGCAAACATCCTAGGAGAGGCGGCGCGGCGGCGCTGTCGTCTCGGTAACTGCCGCCGGCGCGGCGCTAGGCCTGGTAGATGGCCTGCTGCAGGCGGCGCACCATGCGCTCCAGCTCGGGCCGGGCGCGGGACATCAGCAGGTCGGCGGAAATCAGCCGCGCCGGGCCGCCGCAGCTGATGGCCATCAGCGGCAGGCCACGGCCCGGCGAGAAGGCCAGGGCGATGGCGTTGACGTGCGGCAGCCAGTCGCCGAAGGAGGTGGTCAGCCAGGGGTGGGGGCGCTCCTGGTGCTGCGGCCACTGCGCCGCCAGGGGCTGGACGGCGGCCCACTGCTCCGGCGCATGGGCCTGCAGGTAATCCAGCGCCTGCAGGCGTTCCTTGACCGGACAAGCCGCCAGCCAGGCGCGGCCCACGGCCGTGGTGCCCAGCGGCAGGCGCGTGCCGATGTCCAGGTCCGAGTCCATGGGCAGCGGGCTGGGGCAGTGTTCGATGTAGACCATGCTGTGCCGGTCGCGTGCGGCCAGGGCCACCTCGGCCTGTGTCAGGTCGCACAGCTTTTGCATCAGCGGCCGTGCGATCTTGCGCACATCCAGCCCCGACAGCATGGCGCTGCCCAGGGCCAGCGTGGCCGTGCCCAGGCGGTACTTGCCTTCTTCGGGCACGTGGATCAGGTAGCCCAGCGCGGTCAGCGTGTGCGTCAGGCGCGAGACCGTGGACTTGGGCAGCCCGCAGCGGCGCGCGATGTCCTGGTTGCCCAGCAGTTTCTTGCCGGAACGAAAGCACGACAGCACCTCCAGGCCGCGTGCCAGGGCGGTGATGTAGTTGCGGTCGGGGGCGGCGGGCAGGGCCGGGTCGCGAAGGGCAGGCATGCCCTGGATTATGGAAACCCCCGGCGCGCGGCGCCACAGGGCTTTCGCCAACAAAAAGGCCCGCCGCGGCGAACCGGGGCGGGCCTTGGGCAGAGAGAGTGGGATTACTTCTCGACGAAGGCGCGTTCGATCACGAAGTCGCCGGGCGTGGTGGTGTTGCCTTCCTTGAAGCCGCGCACTTCCATCATGTGCTTCAGATCGGCCAGCATGGCGGGGCTGCCGCAGAGCATGACGCGGTCGGTCTCGGGGTTCAGCGCGGGCAGGCCCAGGCACTGGGGGAACACGTTGTTGTTGATCAGGTCGGTGATGCGGCCTTGGTTGCGGAAAGGCTCGCGCGTCACGGTGGGGTAGTAGTGCAGCTTGCCCTTGACGATCTCGCCCAGGAATTCATGCTCGGGCAGTTGTTCGAACATCTCCTGGTAGGCCAGTTCCTTGACCTCGCGCACGCCGTGCACCACGACCACGTTGTCGAACTTCTCGTAGGTCTCAGGGTCGCGCGCCACGGCCAGCCACGGGGCCAGGCCGGTGCCGGTGCCGATCAGGTACAGGTTCTTGCCGGGCAGCAGGTAGTCGATCAGCAGCGTGCCTGTGGGCTTCTTGCCGACGATGATGGTGTCACCGACCTGGATGTGCTGCAGGCGCGAGGTCAGGGGGCCGTCCTCGACCTTGATCGACAGAAACTCCAGGTGCTCCTCGTAGTTGGGGCTGGCGATGGAGTAGGCGCGCAACAGGTTCTTGCCGTCGACCTTCAGGCCGATCATGGTGAAGTGGCCGTTGGAAAAGCGCAGCGACGTGTCGCGGGTGGTGGTGAAGGAAAACAGGCGGTCGGTCCAGTGGTGCACGGACAGGACGCGTTCTTCGAGGAAAGCACTCATGATGACAAAAGACGGGTAAAGCAAAAATGGGCACAGCCTGCCCGAGCGTTAGCAGCCAGGTGGCGAACCTTGGGTGCTGCGCATATGCACAGCGGGTATAGCGGGCCGGCTTCTTATAAGGTAGACCGCTATTGTCCGAGAAATGCGGTCCCACGGGTGCGGTTGCCGTCCTAGATTTGATATGGATTAGTAATAAGCACCTGCCTGTCTGGCTTGACAAGGATTAATGCTCGGAATTAGCATAAGTGCCCGTGCACGCCGTGGTGGCACTTTTTTTTAGTCATAAATACTCAATTTGAGTATTAATTGGCGGCATCCGTCAGCAGACGCGCAGAGCTGCACCGGGTGGCGCCGTGGAGGACGACATATGCAAAAGCGCTGGGCGTTGCCCTTGATGGCCTTGGCCGCTGTTCCTGCCTGGGCGCAGGGGGTGCTCAAGATTGGGGAGGTCAACAGCTACAAGGCCATGCCGGCCTTCCTCGAGCCCTACAAGAAGGGCATGGACCTGGCGGTGCAGGAGATCAACGCCGCGGGCGGGCTGCTGGGCAAGAAGGTGGAGCTGGTGGTGCGCGATGACAACGGCAACCCCGGCGACGCCGTGCGCGCCGCCGAAGAGCTGTACACGCGTGAAAAGATCGATGTGCTGACCGGCTCTTTCCTGTCGCACGTGGGCATGGCGCTGACCGACTACGCCGGGCAGAAGAAGCGCTTTTCCTGGCCTCCGAGACCCTGACCGACAAGGTGGTGTGGGCCAATGGCAACCGCTACACCTACCGCCTGCGCGGCTCGACCTACATGCAGACGGCGATGCTGGTGCAGGAGGCCAAGAAGCTGAACAAGAAGCGCTGGGCCATCGTCTACCCCAACTACGAGTACGGCCAGTCGGCCGTGGCGACCTTCAAGCAGCTGATGCAGCAGGCCCAGCCGGACATCGAGTTCGTCGCCGAGCAGGCGCCCCCGCTGGGCAAGATCGACGCCGGCGCGGTGGTGCAGGCGCTGGCCGATGCCAAGCCCGATGCCATCTTCAACGTGCTGTTCTCGGTGGACCTGGGCAAGTTTGTGCGCGAAGGCAACACCCGTGGCCTGTTCAAGGGCCGCCAGGTGGTGGGCCTGCTGTCGGGCGAGCCCGAGTACCTGGACGCGCTGCGCCAGGAAGCGCCCGAGGGCTGGATCGTCACCGGCTACCCTTGGTACGCCATCAAGACCCCGGCGCACGATGCCTTCCTGAAGGCCTACCAGACCGCGTACAAGGACTATCCGCGCCTGGGCACCATCGTCGGCTATAACGCCATCCAGTCGCTGGCCGCGGGCATCCGCAAGGCTGGCAGCACCGACACCGAGGCCCTGATCCGCGCCTTCCAGGGCCTGCATGTGGACACGCCCTGGGGCCCCATCACCTACCGTCCGCAGGACCACCAGTCCACCATGGGCGCCTACGTGGGCAAGACCACCTACAGCAAGGAGCTGCAGCGCGGCGTGATGGTGGACTTCTACTATGCCGATGGCAAGGACTACCAGCCCTCGGACGCCGAGGTCAAAAAGCTGCGCCCCGCCAGCGCACAATAAGCCACCGGGGCGAACAGCCACCCGGGCCTGGGTGCCCGGGTGGCTTTTTCACACCTGCCACACTGCAATCCTGAGTTTGAGGAGCATTGCCGCATGAGCGCATCTGGCCTGCTGGCCCAATTGCTCAACGGGCTGGCCAGCGCGTCGTCGCTGTTCCTGGTGTCCGTGGGGCTGTCGTTGATCTTCGGGGTCACGCGCACCATCAATTTCGCGCACGGCTCGTTCTTCATGCTGGGCGCCTACCTGGCGTTCACCAGCGTCGAGACCCTGGCGCCGAGCCTGGGCTTCTGGCCGGCGCTGCTGCTGGCGCCGCTGGTCTGCGGCGTGCTGGGCGCGCTGACCGAAATGCTGCTGCTGCGCCGCATCTACCAGGCGCCCGAGCTGTTCCAGCTGCTGGCCACTTTTGCACTGGTGCTGGTCATCAAGGACGCGGCCCTGTGGCTGTGGGGGCCGGAGGAGCTGTTCGGCCCGCGCGCTGCGGGCTTCGAGGGTGCGGTCGACATCCTGGGCCGCAGCTTTCCCACCTATGACCTGCTGCTGATCGCCGTTGGCCCGCTGGTGCTGCTGGGCCTGACCCTGCTGCTGACGCGCACGCGCTTCGGCATCCTGGTGCGCGCAGCCACGCAGGACCGCGAGATGGTCGGCGCGCTGGGCGTGAACCAGGCCAGGCTGTTCACGGCGGTGTTCGCCCTGGGCACGCTGCTGGCGGGCCTGGCCGGTGCGCTGCAGCTGCCGCGCGAGCCGGCCAGCCTGGAGATGGACATGACCACCATCGGCGCCGCCTTCGTGGTGGTGGTGGTAGGCGGCATGGGCAGCATCCCCGGCGCCTTCATCGCCGCGCTGCTGATTGCGCAGATCAAGGCCGTGTGCATCTGGTTGGGCGTGCAGGAGGTGCTGGGGGTGACGGTGTCGTTCTCCAAGCTGACGCTGGTGGTGGAATTCCTGGTCATGGCCGCCGTGCTGATCTGGCGCCCCTGGGGCCTGCTGGGCCGGCCCCAGGCTCCGGCGCGCCCGGCAGGCACGCCCGAGCAG
>NZ_JAZHFR010000310.1:0-200 GCF_036541385.1 Comamonas sp. GCA5
CGACCGTCGTAAGACCTTTTCGCGCGACCGCTGATGCAGCTCGGGTTGCGCCTGGTGCGCAGCCCTGGTGTGGATGCATTGTTGATTTCCATCCAGAAGTGACCCACTAGCCCCCGGTTTTCCATCTCAATCTGACCCACGCATTAACCCTAGCCTGCTGCTTTTATGTGCAGCAGGAGACCAGGAGTGATTGACGTGGC
>NZ_JAZHFR010000031.1:0-39445 GCF_036541385.1 Comamonas sp. GCA5
CATCGAGTCGGTGAACATGGGCCTGAGGAAGCTGACCAAGAACCGGGGCTCGTTCCCCAGCGACGAGGCGCTGACCAAGCTGTTCTACCTGGCCCTGCGCAACATCAGCCAGAAGTGGACCATGCCCATCCGGGATTGGAAGGCTGCGCTGACCCGCTTTACCATTGAGTTCGGAGACCGCATCTCCGTCAATTGAAGTCCGAACCGTTTACACAAAAATTCGGACACGCCCTGTAGGCTTCGATTTCGCTTGCGGGCCAGCCTTTCATGCGCGGACCAATCGGAACACCCGGTTTGAGTACCCCCTCTTTGATGCGGTTATAGAAAGTGCTGTTGCTAAGCCCCGTCAACCGCAAGACCTCGTGCTTGCGAAGAAGGGCCTCGCGCTTTGCGACAAGCGCCTCTTTAATCAATTTTTCCATGTCGAACTCCGTTGTTTGTTGAGGAAAAAAATGATGGAGCGAGGCGTCCCTGCTTGAATCCATCTGCATTGCAATGGTTGAACTTTAGGATTCGAGCGAATAAAAAAAAGTGACGCTAACTTAACTAAGTTAGCGTCACATGTACGTGATGGCGCTGCTTTCTTGCTCTCAGAGATGGGCGCTATCCGACAACTGAGAAAATTTTGTGTCGAACAACTTGCCTCTTCTTGACGTGTGATGCACCCGGTCTGATAGAGCGGCGCAGCATCCGCACGGCATCCTCAATCCATCTGTAGCGCAAGTGATCTGTAGCCATGATCTCGAAGGCGTCTTGCACGCTCAAGTTGTTTCCGAATCGCGCTTGTATGCTCCTGTGCTGTTGCCAAGTCTGGCCTGACAGGATCAACGTAGCTCTTGCGCTTTTTTCCTTGAGCGTCTGTGTAAATTTCTCTTTCAAGTTTTCTGAGCTCTATCGCAATATCCAAACCGGATACCCCTTGCTCGTGAAGATCGA
Organism: Comamonas sp. GCA5; assembly: GCF_036541385.1. NCBI lineage: Bacteria > Pseudomonadati > Pseudomonadota > Betaproteobacteria > Burkholderiales > Comamonadaceae > Comamonas > Comamonas sp. GCA5. Next base: position 937 of record NZ_JAZHFR010000031.1, read on the forward strand.
GTATTTTAATATATGAAGAAAAAACACCTTTACGGCCTTTTCTTTCCGGAAGTGGCTCAAAAAATCCTGCTTCCTGCAACTCTTTCTGATGTTCAGCCAAGTAATTTTTAACATCCTCTATCTGATATTCAATAGGCAAGCGAACATCAAAAGTAGCACGGACCAATGTGTCGCCGTCCAGTGAAAGTGGTTCAGGATCACGTCCAATCGGTATTCGGCGACCATCAAATTGATGATAAGACGGGGGTGAGGATAAGTTATCTATAATAAAAATAGCACCATTAATTCCTTTTTTTAATGAAAGCGTTTCAGCCTGAACTGGTCGATTGGTTTTTTCAGTCGCACTGAATGAATCAACCTCTATCTCTTTTTGGTTACCCTTCAGAATTTCCAAACCTACACCTTGCCACTCAGACTTTTCAAAGCTAATCCCTTTTTCATCAAGCCAAGGCGCCCTTACAAGCGAAGCCTCTAGGGGGACCGAATAGAACCAAATCGCATCTGCCGCATCTGCCGTCATTTCTTCAATACTGGGATCGACCCATTGAAGCAATCCATATTGGTCAGCACGATACTCAGGAGAAACTCGCAAAATTAGGTTGTCGATTTCATTTAAAAACATCGAGGTATGTTTCTTTGATTTTGACAACGGTTTGCTCAAATCTTTAATATATTCACCCAAAGTACTATTTTTGTCTTTTGAGTTCCAAAAATAGGTGCGATCAAAGAGCTTAACTGGCAGCGAGCCAAGTTGCGACCAATTTTCAGCATACGACTCTAGTTGACCTTGGGTTAGCTTTTCAAAAACATTTCGCTGATCTTCACTAAGTGAATGCAAAAACGCGTAAGCTTCCCGATAATCACGATTGCGTCGCAAAAACTGCCAAGCCCATTGACGATTTGTTTTTTCGTCAGCAGAATTAACTTTCTTTGTTGTCATAAAAATATCAGCCAATATTCATATCAACATCCGCCGCAGCCACTTTCGCAGCGCGAACGATTTCACGCACGTTTTCGCCGCGACTCCAAGCGTCGATCATGTCGGCCCAGGCTTGGAGCATGACTCGACGTTGTTCACCGTACTCAGCTTTGTTGTAGACACCCCGGATGCTGCCCTCTTCATGGGCGAGGCACTTTTCGATCCAGTCGCGGTTGAAGCCCGCCTCATTCAGCAATGACGAGGCAGTGCGTCGAAGATCATGGACGGTAAAATTCTCAAAATTATCACCACTAGCATTTATTGATTTAACTGCCACTTCGATAACACGATTAAGAGTCGCATTGCTTATTGTTGTGTTCATGTCATAACGACCTGGATGAAGGTGGCTAGATGTGGAAAAGCAAGTTTTGAATGTAATAAGAATATCTTGTGCTTGATTGCTTAAATAAACCACATGCGCTTTTCCGGTCTTCATGCGCTCTTTGGGAATTGTCCAGGTCGCATTATCAAAATCGATTTCATCCCAGGTAGCATTTATGAATTCGCCCTTGCGAACCATTGTCAACATGACGAAGCGCAAGGCTAGGCGGAGTGTTGCGGCAGTGGCTGTTGCATCTAAAGCGTCAAGAAATTTTCGTATTTCGTTTGGACTAAGTGCTCGGTCTCGCGCTTTGAATGTCGCTATATCGCTGGGGCGAATGGATTCCGCGGGGTTTGGCGCCGAAAATGACTTATCTTTTGCCGCCGCAAAGCGGTAAACCAGCAAGACTATTTCGCGCACTTGAACAGCTGGTGCAGAAGCACCTTTTTCACGAATGCTTTCGCAATGTTTCATCAACTGCGCTGGCTTGATTTCGTCAAGCTTCAGCTTGCCAAAAGGGCCCTCCAGATAGCGCTTGTAGACAGAGCGCCGCATGGCGATGGTCGAGTCGGCCAAGCGTGCACTGTTGTTGGGGTCGGCTTTGTCAGCGAAATAGCGCTCAGCCCAGCTTGAGAAAGTCAGCGCGTCTGCTGCTTCTTGTCGCTTTTCAACCTTGCTTCTGGATGGTGATTCACCCGCTTCGACGCTGCGTCTAGCTATTGCAAGTAGCGCTCGTGCTTCTGCCAGGGAAACGGATAGACCGAACTCAAGCTCGCTTGACTCACGGGAGGACTTTGATCCGAGAGACTCGTCATAGCGGCCAATGGTCAGCGTTTCACGTCTGCCATTGAGACGGTAGTCGTATCGGAACGACTTGGTTCCAGCAGGGGAGACCGAGACGTACATGCCGTCTCGGTCGGCAATTTTGAATGCCTTGTCTTTAGGGCGCAGTTTGCGCAGTTCCGTGTCTGTGAGCATAGCTGCCTTTCTTTAAAAACTTTACCGTCACAACACGTGTCGGTAAAGAAAAGCAGCGCCTCAGGAAATCACGGATTTACCGTCAAATTTACCGTAAAAATATGTGGTTCTCGTTGCACCGTATAGGATTGCAAAAAACACTTAACTCGTTGAATTTCAAAGATGTATGCGAAATCCAAGACGCTGCTGGACGTCTTGAAATCACTGTAAATTATTCCCACTCGATGGTCGCTGGTGGCTTGGTGCTGACGTCGTAGGTCACACGGTTGATGCCGCGCACCTCGTTGATGATGCGGCCGGACACCTTCTTGAGCAGGCCGTAAGGCAGCTCGGCCCAGTCGGCGGTCATGAAGTCGCTGGTGACCACGGCGCGCAGGGCCACGACATAGTCATAGGTGCGGCCGTCACCCATCACCCCCACGCTCTTGACGGGCAGGAACACGGTAAAGGCCTGGCTGGTCAGGTCGTACCAGCTCTTGCCGGTCGCTTCGTCGATCCAGTTGTTCAATTCTTCGATGAAGATAGCGTCGGCACGGCGCAGCAGGTCGGCGTATTCCTTCTTCACTTCACCCAGGATGCGCACGCCCAGGCCAGGACCGGGGAAGGGGTGGCGGTAGACCATGCCACGGGGCAGGCCCAGGGCCACGCCCAGTTCGCGCACTTCGTCCTTGAACAGGTCGCGCAGGGGCTCCAGCAGCTTCAGGCCCAGTTGCTCGGGCAGGCCACCGACGTTGTGGTGGCTCTTGATGGTGACGGCCTTCTTGCTCTTGGCGCCGCCCGACTCGATCACGTCGGGGTAGATGGTGCCCTGGGCCAGGAAGGTCGCGCCCTTGGCGCCGGCGGTTGCTGCCTTGAGCTTGGCCGCTTCGGCCTTGAAGACGTCCACAAACAGGCCGCCGATGATCTTGCGCTTGGCTTCCGGCTCGCTCACGCCGGCCAGCTTGCCCAGGAACAGCTCGGAAGCATCCACGCGAATCACCTTGGCGTGCAGCTTGCCGGCGAACATGTCCATGACCATGTCGCCTTCGTTCAGGCGCAGCAGGCCGTGGTCCACGAACACACAGGTCAGCTGGTCGCCGATGGCGCGGTGGATCAGCGCGGCCGCCACGGACGAATCCACGCCGCCGGACAGGCCCAGGATGACCTCTTCATCACCGACCTGCTCGCGGATCTTAGCCACGGCTTCTTCGATGTAGTCGCCCATGATCCAGTCCGCCTGCGTGCCACAGATGTCCAGCACGAAACGGTTCAGCAGGGCCTGGCCCTGCACGGTGTGCGTGACTTCAGGGTGGAACTGCACGGCGTAGAAACGGCGGGCTTCGTCGGCCATGCCAGCGATGGGGCAGGAGGGGGTCGAGGCCATCACCTTGAAGCCTTCGGGCAGCTGTGTGACCTTGTCGCCGTGGCTCATCCAGACCTTGAGCATGCCGTGGCCTTCGGCGGTCACGAAGTCTTCGATGCCTTGCAGCAGCTGGGTGTGGCCATGGGCACGCACTTCGGCGTAGCCAAATTCGCGGCTGTCCGAGCCTTCGACCTTGCCGCCCAGCTGGGTGGCCATGGTCTGCATGCCGTAGCAGATGCCCAGTACGGGAATGCCCAGCTCGAACACGGCGTCCGGGGCACGGTCGTCCACTTCGTAGACCGACGCGTGGCTACCCGACAGGATCACGCCCTTGAGGCGGCCGTCGGCGGCAAATTCGCGCACCCACTCGCTGCTGACGTCGCAGGGGTGGACTTCGCAGTACACATGGGCTTCGCGCACGCGGCGGGCAATCAGCTGCGTGACCTGGGAGCCGAAGTCAAGGATGAGGATCTTGTCGTGTTGCATGGTGTTATCCAAGGGCAAGAGGAAAGGATTCGGGGTCAGAAATCTTCGGCCGCCCACAGCGCGATCCCGCGTTGGCGGGCGGCAGCGATCTGGGCGGTATCGAACGTGGCCAGCGGCAGTCGCAACGACTGCGCCAGCCACAGGTAAGCGGCATCGTAGGTGGGCAGGCCGGTATCCAGCGCCACATCCAGCACGGCCTTGTGCTGGGCGGGCGCCAGCTCGTGCAGCTCCACACGGTGGCGGATGGCTTCCAGCACGCCCCACAGCCCCTCGACGGAGCCATGCGGAATACGGCCCTGGTGCACGCCCGATGCGATCAAGTTGCCACACTCCCACTGCCAGAGGTTGGGGGCTTGCGGCTCCACCTCGTCGCGGCGGATGCGGGCATACAGGCGTTGGGTGTGGGCGCTGGCCTGATCGGGCAGCAGCCAGGCGGCGGTGACGGAGGTGTCCAGCACAAAGGCGGTCATGCACGGCTCCGTCCGGTGTGACGCAGGGTAGCTACAGAAGCTGTAGCTGCTGGCGCTTGTATGGTGCGCTGCAAGGCCTGAATTTGCTCTAACTCCCGCGCAATCTGCTCGTCGGTGATCACCGGCCGGCGGCGCACCGGCAGCATGCGCACCACTTCCTTGCCGTGGCGCGTGATGCGCACCTCTTCGCCGGCCTCGACCAGTTCGATCAGGGCAGAGAAACGGGTCTTGGCTTCGTAGATACCGACAGATTGCATGGGATGGAAATAAAAAATCTGGCCGAACCAGAAGTTCAGACCAGATTTTAGCATTCTGACCAGAACTCTGTGGTTCTGGTCTGTTGAAATCACCCCACACCGGGCCAGCGCCGCCTTGCAGTGACACCGCCATCCCGTCGAGGGAATGCCGCGCAGCGGCCCAAGGGTGATCGGCGATCAGTCGGCGCGGTAGTTGGGCGCTTCCTTGGTGATCTGCACGTCGTGCACGTGGGACTCACGGATGCCGGCGGCCGTGATTTCCACGAACTCGGCCTTCTCGTTCATCTCCTTGATGGTGGCGCAACCGCAGTAGCCCATGGAGGCGCGCACGCCGCCGGCCATCTGGTAGACGATGGAGACCATCGAGCCCTTGTAGGGCACGCGGCCTTCAATGCCTTCAGGCACCAGCTTGTCGGCATTCGGGTTGCCGGTGGACGATTCCTGGAAGTAACGGTCGGCCGAGCCCTGCTGCATGGCACCGATGGAGCCCATGCCGCGGTAGCTCTTGTACGAACGGCCCTGGTACAGGATCACTTCGCCGGGCGCTTCTTCGGTACCGGCAAACATGCCGCCCATCATGATGGTGGAGGCGCCTGCCGCCAGGGCCTTGGAGATGTCGCCGGAGAAGCGGATGCCGCCATCACCGATCAGCGGCACGCCTGTACCCTTCAGGGCATCGGCCACGTTGGAGATCGCCATGATCTGGGGCACCCCCACACCGGCCACGATGCGCGTGGTGCAGATGGAGCCAGGGCCAATACCCACCTTGACCGCGTCGGCACCGGCTTCCACCAGGGCTAGGGCGGCAGCGCCGGTGGCGATGTTGCCGCCGATCACATCGATCTGGGGGTAGTTCTGCTTGACCCAGCGCACGCGGTCGATCACGCCCTTGGAGTGGCCGTGGGCCGTATCCACCACGATGGCGTCCACACCGGCCTTGGCCAGCAGCTCGACACGCTCTTCGGTGCCAGCGCCCACGCCCACCGCGGCCGCCACACGCAGGCGGCCGGCCGCGTCACGTGCGGCGTTGGGGAAGTTGGTCTGCTTGTTGATGTCCTTGACGGTGATCAAGCCCTTGAGCTCGAACGCATCGTTGACCACCAGCAGGCGCTCCAGCTTGTGCTTGTTCAGCAAAACCTTGGCCTGGGCAGGCGTGGTGCCGTCCTTTTCATTGACGGTGATGAGCTTCTCGCGGGGCGTCATGATCTCGCGGACCTTGACGTCGTAACGGGTTTCAAAGCGCACGTCACGGCTGGTCACGATACCGACCACCTTGCCGCCATCGCACACGGGGAAACCGGAGATGCCGCGCTCTTCCGACAGCTGCAGCACCTGCAGCACGGTGTGTTCGGGGGTGATCACGATGGGGTCATGCACCACACCGGATTCATGGCGCTTGACCTTGGACACTTCGGCCGCTTGCTCCTGGGCCGTCATGTTCTTGTGGATCACGCCAATGCCGCCTTCCTGGGCAATGGCAATCGCCAAACGCGCTTCAGTGACCGTGTCCATGGCCGCGGAGACCAGGGGCAGGTTCAACGTGATGTTGCGCGTGAACTGGGTGGAAAGAGAAACGTCCTTGGGCAGGACTTCGGAGTAGGCGGGAACGAGCAGGACGTCGTCGAAGGTCAGTGCTTTTCCGAGAAGGCGCATTGTGAAGGCTCCAAAAGAAAGATTGTAGCTTCCTCCTTGCATGCACGTGCCGCGCACGCAACAAGAAACCTTGCAACTGGCAGCTACACTGGCCCCATGAACGCCCTGCACTTCTGTCTCACCACAACGCTGCTCGTGTGCTCCCAGGCCGCTTTCGCCCAATGGCAATGGGTGGATGAAAGTGGCCGCAAAGTGTTCAGCGACCGACCGCCGCCAGCGCACATCGCGCCACACCAGATCCTGCAGCAGCCGCGGCCTGCCTCGGCAGCCACCCAGCGCATCATCTACCCGGCCGAAAACGGCTCCGCCCCCGGCGCGGTCATCGACCCCAAGGAAGCGGAGGCCGCTGCCAAGGCCCAGGCCCTGAAGGCCGAGCAAGAGGCCCACAAGGCTGCGGAAGCCAAGGCCCAGGAAGACAGCAAGAAAGAGGAAGCCCAGCGCAAGGCCGAGGAAGCCGAACGCAAGAAAAAGGAGCAGGAAGTGGCCAAGGCGCGCCAGGAGAACTGCCAGCGCGCCAAGTCCACCCACAGCACCATGCAGTCCGGCATGCGCCTGGTGTACACGAATGAAAAAGGCGAGCGTAGCTACATGACCGAACAGCAGCGCCAGACCGAGTTGCAGCGCGCCCAGGAAGCGATCAAGAGCAACTGCCCCTGACCGAGCGCGTAACCGCCGGTCCTGGCGGCAGGCCAAACCCAGCCGCCAGCAGCTCCACGCGCAGGCTGGGCAAGACCAGGCGCTGTGCAGCGCGCTAGAGCGCCCTCCCCCCTGGCGCCGCGGTCAATACCCCGATTTGCTGTTGGGCCGGCGGCTGGCAAACAGGCCCGCCCCCCGGGCGCCCTGCTTGGCAAAGCGCTCGCGGCGCGCCACCTTGGGGTCCACCTTCAGCGGCTGGTACAGCTCCACACGATCGCCGTCCTGCAGGCCATGGTCCAGCGCCTGGGTGCGCCCCCAGACACCGCAGGCAGCGTGCGTGCCCGGCTCCAGCCCGCAGGCGCGCAAGGCATCGTGGATCTGGGCGCCGGCCGGCAGCGCCACGCTGCGTTCCTGCACCTGGGCCTGGGCATCCACCCAGACCACCTGCACCGCCAGCATGCCGGTCTCAGCCATAGACCTTTTCGGCGCGCTTGATGAAGGCATCGACCATGGAGTTGGCAATCCGGTCGAAGATGGGGCCGATCAGGGCCGCCACCGCGTTGCTGTCGAAGCCATAGTCCAACTGCAACTGCACCTTGCAGGCACGCTGCGAGCCATCGCCCACGGGGTGGAACATCCAGTGCCCCTCCAGGCGCGAGAACGGCCCCTTGATCAGGCGCATGCTGATCTTGTGCTGGCCTTCGTGCACGTTGCGGGTCACGAAGGATTTGCGCAAGGCCCCCATGGACATGCCCACCTCGGCCGTCATGCTGTGTTCGTCCTGCTCCAGCACCTGGGTGTGCGAGCACCAGGGCAAAAATTCTGGATAGCGCGCCACGTCGGCCACCAGGGCGAACATTTCTTCGGGGCTATACCAAATGAGGACGGACTTGTTGACGTTTTTCATGAAAGCAAAAGCCTGCGTGGCGCATGCCCTGGGGCATTGCACCGGCAAACGGGTGGCGCGAGGCTGAAGAAACTAGAATTGCTGCTTAGCGGGAGAAACGCCCATTGTAGGTAGAGCCCGGCATCTGCGGGTCACCCGCCCAGAAAGACCCATGGCAAAAAACCAGAAACACCATCCCGCATCGCGGAGAACAAGAAAGCGGCGTTCAACTATTTCTTCGAGGAACGCCATGAGGCCGGCATCGTGCTGCACGGCTGGGAAGTCAAGGCCCTGCGCAGCGGCAAGGCGCAGATCAGCGAGGGCTACGTCATCATCAAGGAAGGCGAGCTGTACCTCATCGGCTGCCAGATCCAGCCGCTGAAGACCGCCTCCACCCACGTCAACCCGGACGCCGCACGCATCAAGAAGCTGCTGATGAAGAAGGACGAAATCCGTCGCCTCATCGGCAAGGTGGAACAAAAAGGCTACACCCTGGTGCCCACCAAGCTGTACTGGAAGAACGGCCTGGTCAAGTGCGACGTGGCCCTGGCCAAGGGCAAGGGCGAGCACGACAAGCGCGATGTGATCAAGGACCGCGAAGGCAAGCGCGAGGTCGAGCGCGCGATGAAGAGCCGCAACCGCTGAATCGGCAGCACACTTTCAATAAAAAGAGCTGCCAGCGCTGTCTTGGCAAGGTTTTCAGGTCGCAATGACTGGGAATCCTTGGCAAGGCAAGCGCTGGCAGCTCTCTTTTTGTTGGGGCCTTGCGCCGCGGCACTACCTGCGCGGCCCACGATGACCGCCCCCTGTGATGCAGAACACCAACGGTCTGCACCAAATTCGTGCCATTTGCACCATCTCAACGCTGTCACAAAAACTTCATCTCTAAAATTTCGAAGGCGCATTCACACCGTCAATACACAAAAACCCGCAGCCAGCCTGCGACCCAACGGATTTCGAGGAAACCACCATGTCTTATGGCAACTGGCCGATTGGCCGCAAGCTCGCGGCCGTGCTTGGCAGCATCCTGCTGCTCTTCGTCAGCAGCAGCGGCTTGGCCATCTACCAGTCCCTGCAGCAGGACCGCATGCTGTCGCACATGATGGACGAGGTGCTGGTGACCGAGCGCGCCCTCAAGAACTGGTCCATGAACGTCACCGCCGGGGTGCAACGCGCTGCGGCGATTGCCAAAAGCGACGATGCCAGCCTGGTGCAGTACTTCGACAAGGCCACCAAGGAAGCCACGGCCGACACCGCCGTACAGATGAAGATCATCAACGCCCACCTGCGTGATCCGGCGCAGCTGGCCCTGCTGGAAAAATCCTCCAAGCTGCGCGACGCCTACTTGGCGCAGCGCAAGGAGATCGCCGCGCTCAAGGCCGCCGGCAATGCCGAGGGGGCGCACCGCGTCTTCACCCAGCAGTTCGAGCCCACCATGACGGCCTACCTGCAATCCGTGGCCGACCTGGCGGACGCGCAGCGTTCGCTGTTCGACCAGCTGTCGGCCCAAAGCCGCCAGTCGCGTACCGCCAGCATGTGGCAGCTGGGCGTATTCACCAGCGCGGCCCTGGCCCTGGGCCTGCTGTTTGCCGTGCTGGTCACGCGCAGCATCACCCGCCCCCTGCACCTGGCCCAGCAGGCCGCGCGCGAGGTCGCGGCGCTGGACCTGAGCGGCACGCCCCAGACCCACTACCACAGCGATGAAACCGGACAGCTGCTGCGCAGCCTGGACGAGATGCGCAGCACCCTGAACCGCACCATGGGCCAGGTGCTGCAGTCGGCGCAAAGCATCTCCACCGCCAGCGAAGAAGTGGCCAGCGGCAGCAACGACCTGAGCAGCCGCACCGAGACCACGGCCGCCAACCTGGAGCAAAGCGCCAGCGCGATCGAGCAGCTCAGCAGCAGTGCCCAGCAGTGCACGGAGGCCACGCGCCAGGCCGAGGCGCTGACGCGCAACTCCTCGCTGGCCACGCAGCAGGGCTATGACAAGACCCAGCACGTGCAGCAGACCATGGAGCAGATCCACGCCAGCAGCCGCAAGATCGGCGACATCATCGGCGTGATCGACGGCATCGCCTTCCAGACCAACATCCTGGCGCTGAACGCCGCCGTCGAAGCGGCGCGCGCCGGCGAACAAGGCCGCGGCTTTGCCGTGGTGGCCGGCGAGGTGCGCACCCTGGCCCAGCGCAGCGCCACCGCCGCCAAGGAAATCCGCCAGCTGATCGACACCAACCTGCACAGCGTCAGCGCCGGCACCGCGCAGGTGCACGATGCCAGCCAGGCCATGCAGGCCATCCTGGACAACGTCACCCGCGTGCAGGACATCGTGGCCGAGGTCAACGCCGCCACCAACGAGCAAAGCCAGGGCGCGGCCCAGGTCAACCAGGCGATTGCCCAACTGGACCAGATGACGCAGCAGAACGCCGCCCTGGTCGAAGAATCCAACGCCGCGGCCGCCCACCTGCACGCCCAGGCCAGCCAGCTGCGCCAGGTGGTCGAGGCCTTCAAGCTGTCGCAGCAGCCCACGGCACAGCGCGCGCCCACCCTGCCCCGCAGCCGCGAGCCCGCGTTGCTGTCTGGATAAAAAAAGAGCGGCCAGCGCTTGCCGGCACAAGGTTTCAGCCGCAAAAAGCCCTGAAACCCTTGCCAGACAAGCGCCAACCGCTCACGGAATTGATAACCCCAGCCACCGGCCACGCCGCGTGGCTTTTTTAACGCCACGCTCCTGGCCGCAGCTGTCCGGCCAGGCGCGGGCACTAGAGCACTGGACAGCGGCACCCGCATGGGGCCTGGCCGCTGCGGCCATGGCGCGGCGGGGTGTGGCCGCCTCAGTCCTTCAGGCTGGCCAGCGGGTGCGAATGCGCCGGCCAGGGGCTGACGAAGAACGCGCGCCACAGGGCCTCGGGCACGTCCTCGATGCGCGCGGGGTTCCACTGCGGGTTCTGGTCCTTGTCCACGGCCAGCGCGCGGATGCCTTCCACGGTTTCGGACTGGCCGGGGCGCAGGTAGAAGCAGTGGCGCACCATGTCGCGCTCCATCCGCAGGTCGGTGGCCACATCCATGCCGCGCGCGCGGCGGATCTGCTCCAGCACCACCCACAGCATCAGGGGCGAACGCTTGCGCAGTGCCGCAGCCGTGGCCTGTGCCCACTCGCTGGCGGTGTCGGCCTCCAGCGTGTCGATCATGGCCTGCAGCGTAGGCAGGCCAAACACGCGGTCGATGTCTGCCGTGCTGCGCACCGCACCGGGCGCCTGGGCCTGCGTGCGGGACTGCACAAAGGCCTGCACGGCCTCGCCGCTGGCAAAGGTCTGCTGCGCCAGGGCATCCCAGACGGCGCCCTGCTCGCTCGCGGGCAGGTAGGCATCGGCCAGCTGGAAGGCGATCGCCTCGGCCGCGCCGATGGTGTCGCCCGTCAGCGCCAGCCACTCGCCCACGGCACCGGGGCAGCGCGACAGGAAATAGCCGCCGCCCACATCGGGGAACAGGCCGATGATGGTCTCTGGCATGGCCATCTTGGTCTTCTCGGTCACCACGCGCAAGCTGGCGCCCTGGCTGATGCCCATGCCACCGCCCATGACGATGCCGTCCATGAAGGCGATGTAGGGCTTGGGGTAGGTGAAGATCAGGTGGTTGAGGGCGTATTCCTCGGTGAAAAAGTCTTCCAGCTGCGGATTGCCCGTGCTGCCGGCCTGGTGCAGGAAGCGGATGTCGCCGCCGGCGCAGAAGTGGCCGAACACACCTTCCTTGTGGCTGCCGCGGATGGCCACGGCCAGCACGGTGGGGTCGTCCTTCCAGGCCAGCAACTGGGCCAACAGGTCGCGCACCATGCCCAGGGACAGGGCGTTGATGGCCTTGGGGCGGTTCAGGGTGATGAAGCCGACCTGCCCGTGCACTTCACTGACGATATGTTGCTCAACCTCGCGCATTGTGTCTCCTTGGTTCTTGTTCAGGGGGAATCAGTGGCCCGCATTGTGCCCCAGCGCCCAGGGGCTGCACGTCTCCGACGCACCAGGGCCCATGCCGCGCCTTCAGCGCGCCCAGCGCCGCAGCCCCAGTTCGTCGGCCAGTTGGCGAAAGGACTGCAGCTGGTTTTCCACGTGGTTCTGCAAGGGCTTGCCCGTCAGTTCCAGCGGGAACAGGCCATGGCGTGCCTGCAGACGTGCATAGCCGGGCGCGGTCACGGCCTCCTGGAAGGCCCGCGTCCAGGCCTGCGCCACCTCCGCAGACACATTGGCACTCAGGTACAGGCCCCGCACCGTGGGCCACACCAGCTCCACCCCCTGCTCACGGGCCGTTGGTACCGCCGCCCAGTCGCCCGGCAACCGCTGGGGGGCAAACACCGCCAACAAACGGATGGGGGCACCGCCCCTGATGCGCTGGTGCACCTCGGCCGCATCCCCGCAGCAGACTTGCACATGCTTGCCTTGCAAGGCCTCCAAGGCCTCGCCCCCACCTTCAAAGGCCACGAAACGCATGGCCTTGTGGTCCCGGACCGCTGCCCGCACCAGCAAGGCGGTCTTGACCCAGTCCTGGCTGCCCACGGTGCCGCCGGCGCCAAACACCACGCGCGACACATCGTGGCGCAGTGCCGCCAACAACTCCTGCAATGTTTTCCACGGCGCATCACGGTGCACGGCCACCACGCCATAGTCCGTGCCCAGCGTGACCAGCCAGTGCACCGCCGTCGGCGCATGCGGGCCAAAACGCCCCTGTGCGAGATTCAGCAAGGAGCCGCTGGAAAACGCCACCAGTGCGTGGCTGCCGCCCAACTGGCCCGACGCCACCCGGTCGAATGCCACGGCACCAATGCCCCCGGGCAGGTAACGCTGCCCCAACGGCGGCCGCTGCGGGCGCACCGCCTGCAAGGCATCGCGCGCCAGGGCGCAGGTCAAGGCGAAGCCGCCCCCCGCACGTGCCGGGATCACGCAGTCGGCAGCCAGCAGACTGGGGTCGACCGCTGCGGCGCTCTGCGCCTGTGCCAGGCCTGGCGCTGCCACCCAGCTGCCGACCCATGGCAGCAGCGCCCAACCACGCAGCACGCGACGGCGGGACGGGCGGTCAATGGAAAGTGGTTGCTTCGGCATGGGCAAGCGGACGTCAAGGTGCACCGACTGTATCGGCAGCAGTGGTGCTGCGTGGCCACACGATCATGGCATGCAGTCCTGGGCCTGCGCTGCGGGCCGCCAGCAGCAGGCGGCCGCCATGGCGCTGGGCGATCGTGCGCACGATCGACAAGCCCAGGCCAAAACCGCCCTGCCCGGCATTCGCACCGCGCCGGAAACGCTGCCCCAGCGCCGCGCGTTCGGCCTCCGTCAGACCTGGTCCGCTGTCCTCCACCTGCAGAGACCAGTCATGGGCATCGGCGGTCGCAGACAAGGTGATGCTGCCCTGCACCGGGGTGTACGCAATCGCGTTGGCCACCAAATTCGACAGGGCCTCGTGCAGCAAGCCGGGATCGCCCACCGCCACCAGCGCGGGTGCTGCCGACGGCTGCAAGCCCAGGTCGATGCGTTTGGCCCGTGCCTGCGGCAACCACTGCAAGGCCACGGCCCGCAGCAGCGCCTGCAGATCCACGGGCACCATCGCCACCGCCGCCGTATCGCTGCGCCCCAAGGCCAGCAATTGCTGGGCGCTGCGCGTGGCCCGGCCGATCTCGTTGGCCAGCGCGTCCAGCGCCGTGCGCACCTGCCCTGCATCGTCCGTGCGGCGCGCGTAATCCACCTGCATCTGCAAGGTGGTCAGGTGGGTGCGCAGCTGGTGCGATGCATCGTCGAGAAATTCGCGCTGCACGGCGATCAGCTCCTGGCTGCGCCGCATCTGCTGATTGACCGCTGCCACCAGGGGCCGCACATCGGCGGGCAGGTCGCCATCATCGATGTGTGTCAGGTCATTCGCCGAGCGTGACTGCACCTCGCGCGCCAGGCGGGCCAATGGCCGCAAGGCCACCATCAGCACCACGGCCGAACCACACAGCAGCAGCAGCAAGACCAGGGCATCGTGGCGCATCGCGCCGCGCACGAAACGGTCGCTGAACTCCTGGCGCGAGCGCGTGCTTTCGCCAATCTGCAGCAACACGCTGGCTTGGCTGGGCGCGTCCTGCACGCCTCCCAAGGCGCGGCGGTAGGCGGCGACCCGCAAGGGCTCGCCAAAGTACACGGCGTCATAGAACACGGGGGTTGCCAGATCGGGCGGTTGCGCGGGTTCGGGCAGGTCGGCGCTGCCCAGTTCCACCAGGCCGTCCGATGTCGCCACCCGAAAAAACACCTGGCCACTGGCCGTCAGCTCAAAGAACTCGAACATGCGGTAAGGCAGCTCCACCGACAGCCCGCCCGAGGCCGTGGAGATGTTGGCGTCGATGGACTTGAGCGCCCCCAGCAAAGAGCGGTCATAGGCCGCATTGGCCGCCGCCAAGGCATCCTGGCGCGTCATCCACAGCTCCAGGCTCATCACCAGCAGCAAGGCTGGCAACAGCCACAGCGCCAGGCGCTGCCACAAGGTGCTGCGCCGCCACCAGCGCTGCAGCCAACGGCCTCCCTTCCATCGGAGCCCTGTGGACTGTGCCGGGCGCTTAATCCGCTTCCAGCACATAGCCCAATCCGCGCAGCGTGACGATGCGCACGCCCTTGCCGTCCAGGCGCTTGCGCAGCCGGTAGATGAAGACTTCGACCGCTTCCGGGTGCACATCCTCGTCGTCGGAAAACACGCGCTCCAGAATCTGCGCCTTGGACAATGGCTCGCCGCTGCGCAGGATCAACACCCGCAGCACGCTCAGCTCGCGGGGCGACAAAGTCAGCACCTGCCCGGCCAGCTGGAACTGCTTGCGGCCACTGTCGTAGATCAGGGGGCCGCAGGCATGGCGCGCATGCTCGCTGCCCCGGGCGCGGCGCACCAAGGCGTGCAACCGCGCCTCCAGCTCCGCCAGGGCGAATGGCTTGAGCAGGAAGTCGTCCGCCCCCGCATGCAGCGCGGCCACCCGGATGTCCAGCGCATCCTGTGCCGTCAGGATCAATGTGGGCAGCCGCTGGTCACGCGCCCGCAGGCGCTGCAGCACCATGCGGCCATCCATGCTGGGCAGCCCCAGGTCCAGCACCAAGGCGTCGTAATCGCCGTGCTGCAGGGCGCGATCGGCCAATAGGCCGTTGTCCAGCCAGTCGACCTGGATCCCCGCATGCTCCAGCGCCTTGCTCAGCCAGGTGCCCAGGGCTTGTTCATCTTCAACCAGCAGGATTCGCATAGATGGCAATGCTAATGCCTGGTGGCTCCGCGCACGCGACTGGCCACATCAGCTCGGCTGAATGGCGGCGCGCGCGATCACCTTCTTCCAGCGCACCTGTTCGCTGGCGATGAACTGCGTGAACTGCTCCGGTGTTCCGCCAATCGCCTCGGCGGCATCGCCCGTCAAGCGCTTGAGTGCCTCGGGGGCCTTCACCGCCTTCATGGTTTCCGCCGACAGCTTGGCGATCTGTGCATCGCTCAGATTGGACGGTGCCATCATCCCGTACCACTGCGTCATTTCGAAGCCCGGGAACCCCTGCTCGGCCACCGTCGGCACGTCGGGCAGCTGGGGCAGGCGCTGGACCGAGCCCGTGGCAATGCAGCGCAGCTTGCCTGCCTTGATAAAGGGAATGACGGCCGCCGCGCCGATGGCCGAAGCCGGCACACGCCCAGACAGCAGGTCGTTGACCATGGGGCCGGTGCCGCGATAGGGCACGTGCAGCATGAAAATCTCGGCCGTCATCTTGAGGTATTCAAACGCCAGATGCCCCGCACTGCCGTTCCCTGCCGAGCCATAGCTGAGGTTGCCGGGGCGGGCCTTGGCGTATGCGATGAACTCCTTGAGGTTCTTCACCGGCAAGTCCGGGTGCACCACGTACAGGCTGGGCACCTTCGCCAACAAGCTGACCGGCTTGAAGTCCTTGGCCGGGTCGTAGGGCAGCTTGGGAAAGATGTAGGGATTCACCGCCAAAGTGCCAATATGCCCCAGGATCAGGGTGTGCTGGTCAGTGCTGCGCGCCACTTCCGACATCGCGATGTTGCCTGCCGCGCCGGGCTTGTTGTCCACGAACACGCTCTGCCCCAGGGTCTTGGTCAGCTCCACCGCCGTGGAACGGGCCACGATCTCCGAGCTTCCGCCGGGCGCAAACGGCACCACAAAACGCACCGAGCGGCTGGGCCACGCCTCTTCGGCATGGACGCCAGGCAGCAAGCCGCCCAAGGCCAAAGCACCACCGGCGCGCAGGCAGTCGCGACGTTGCTGGGAAAAGGTATGCAAAGGGGAAATGCTCGAAGGCTGCATGGCGTTGTCTCCAAATATGCTTATAGGAGTTCCATCTTGCCGATGCCGTGCTGTCTGGAAGCTGTCAGTCCCCGCCCCCCGCATTCGCCCCAAAAGCACAACGCCATGCGGTTGCATGGCGTTGGGAGTGTCGTTCCGTTAGCGAAACGGTGCTGCGGCCTGTTCAGGCCCCAGATCAGGATTCACGGCTGGCGCGCTTGCGGTCGTGTTCCTTCAGGTGGCGCTTGCGCACGCGCAGGCTGGTGGGGGTGATTTCCAGCAGCTCGTCGTCTTCGATGAATTCCACACCGTATTCCAGCGACAGCTCGATGGGGGGCGTGATCTTGATCGCATCTTCCTTGCCGGACACGCGGAAGTTGGTCAGCTGCTTGGTACGCGTGGCGTTCACCACCAGGTCGTTGTCACGGCTGTGGATGCCGATGATCATGCCTTCGTACACGGGGTCGCCGGCCTTGACGAACATGCGGCCACGGTCGTCCAGCTTGCCCAGGGCGTAGGTGAAGATTTCACCGTCGTCCATGGAAATCAGCACGCCGTTCTTGCGGCCACCGATGTCGCCCTTGTGGGGTTCATAGCTGTCGAAGATGTTGGCAATCAGGCCGGAACCACGGGTCAGGTTCAGGAATTCGTTGGTGAAACCGATCAGGCCACGCGCAGGAATGCGGTATTCCAGACGCACACGACCGCGTCCATCGGGCTCCATGTTCACCAGCTCGCCCTTGCGCTCGCCCAGGGCTTGCATCACGCCGCCTTGGTGGCCTTCTTCGATGTCGGCTGTCACCAGCTCGATGGGCTCGTGCTTTTCGCCGTTGATCATCTGCATCACCACGCGGGGCTTGGACACGGCCAGCTCGTAGCCTTCGCGGCGCATTTCTTCCAGCAGGATGGTCAGGTGCAGTTCGCCACGGCCAGACACTTCAAAGATACCGTCTTCGTCGGTTTCCTTGACGCGCAGCGCCACGTTGGAGCGCAGTTCCTTTTGCAGGCGGTCCCAGATCTGGCGGCTGGTCACGAACTTGCCTTCACGACCGGCCAGGGGCGAGGTGTTCACGCAGAAGTTCATGGTCAGCGTGGGCTCGTCAATCTTCAGCATCGGCAGAGGCTGGGGATTGGCCGTGTCGGTCACGGTTTCGCCGATACCGATGTTTTCGATACCGCTGATCAGCACGATCTCGGAAGGACCGGCTTCGGACGCCTGCACGCGGTCCAGACCCTGGAAGGTGTGCACCTGGTTGATCTTGCCAGTGTAGGGCTTGCCTTCAGGGCCCGCCATCACGGTCACTTGCTGACCGGGCTTGATCGTGCCTTGGGTGATGCGGCCCACGCCGATACGGCCCACGAACGTGGAGTAGTCCAGCGCCGAGATCTGCAGCTGCAGCGGCGCCGCAGCGTCACCCTTCACGGAAGGCACGTGCTCCAGGATGGTGTCGAACAGGGCGGACATGTCCTCGCCCCACTTGGCGCCGGGCTCACCCTCGACCTTGGAGGACCAGCCGTTGATGCCCGAGGCATACACCACGGGGAAGTCCAACTGCTCGTCGGTGGCACCCAGCTTGTCGAACAGGTCGAACGCAGCGTTGATCACCTTGTCGGGGTTGGCACCGGGCTTGTCCACCTTGTTCACCACGACGATGGGGCGCAGGCCCAGGGCCAGGGCCTTCTTGGTCACGAAGCGCGTCTGGGGCATGGGGCCTTCCTGCGCGTCGATCAGCAGCACCACGCCGTCCACCATGGACAGGGCACGTTCCACTTCACCACCGAAGTCCGCGTGGCCGGGTGTGTCGAGGATGTTGATGTGGGTGTCCTTCCAGGACACGGCACAGTTCTTGGCCAGGATGGTGATGCCACGCTCGCGTTCGATGGCGTGGTTGTCCATCACGGTGTCCACGACTTTTTCGTGCTCGGCGAAAGTACCGGACTGGCGCAGCAGCTGGTCCACCATGGTGGTCTTGCCATGGTCAACGTGCGCAATGATGGCGATGTTGCGGATTTCTTTGCTCATAGGGTTTCCAAAATGCCACGGACGTTATGCGCGCGGCGTGCCTTCCAAAATTTGTTGAATTTCTAGGGGGCTGAGCAGGCGATCAGGAATCAGCTCCCCACTTGTGATGTGCCCCACACCCAGCAAGGCGCGTGGTTCATCTCCATAAACGGCAACGGCCTCGGCATCGGGCCACTCACCACGGCGACGCAGCCCGGTCAGAAACCGGCCGCTTTCACGCGCATCCAGCGTCACGCGGGTGTGGGCGTGCAGCAGGCAATCTGCTGGCTGCACCACGTGCATGCGCTCTGCTTCGGGCATGGCGATCAAGGCATCCAGGGTGATGCAACGATCGACACCAATGCCGCCCGTATCGGTACGACGCAGGGAACGCAGGTGGGCGCCGCAACCCAGCGCCTCGCCCACATCCTCTGCCAGCGTACGAATGTATGTGCCCTTGCTGCAGGTCACGGTCAGCTGCAAGGCCTCCCGCCCGTCGGCATCCTTGCACAAAACGATGTCCAGTGCATGAATGGTCACGTCGCGTGCAGGGCGTTCGATTTCAATGCCGGCGCGCGCATATTCATACAGTGCCTTGCCATCCTTCTTCAGTGCGCTGTACATGGGCGGCACTTGCTGGATGGGTCCGGTGAAGCGCGCGCGCACCTGGGCCAGCACCTCGGGAGTGATGGCGGGCAGGTCCACGGCACGCTCACGCAGCACCTCGCCCTCGGCATCGGCCGTGGTCGTGGTCTGGCCCAGGCGGGCGATGGCGATATAGGTCTTGGGCGCGTCCAGCTGCAGCTGGCTGAACTTGGTGGCCGCCCCGAAGCACAGCGGCAGCACGCCGGTGGCCAGGGGGTCCAAAGTTCCAGTGTGGCCGGCCTTTTCGGCACGCAACAACCACTTCACCTTCTGCAAAGCGTCGTTGCTGGAAAGGCCCAGCGGTTTGTCGAGCAGCACCACCCCGTGCACAGGGCGCCGCTGCACCCGTGTGCGAGTGGCAGTCATGCTTACTGGACCTCGTCTTCCGGTCCGCGTGACGCCACAGCCTTGGCAATCAAGGCATTCATGTCGGCGGCCCGCTCGGTCGTGCGGTCGTAGATGAAATGCAAGGTGGGCACGGTGTGGATGTGCAGGCGCTTGAACAAGCCGTTGCGCAGAAAGCCTGCGGCCTGATTGAGCGCAGCCTGCGTCTCATCCGGATCACCGATCAGCAGGCTGAAGTACACCTTGGCGTGCGCATAGTCGGGCGTGACTTCCACGCCTTGCAGGGTGACCATGCCCACGCGCGGGTCCTTCAACTCGCGCGCGATCAGCTCCGCCAGATCACGCTGGATCTGGTCGGAAACTTTGAAGCTGCGATTGGGGGCAGCAGATTTACGTTTGGGTGCCATTAAAAATTATGAGCTTGTAGCGCTAGTCAGATAAGGGTTTGAAAGTCTTTCGACCTTCAAACCCTTTATTCATCAGCGCTGGCAGCTATGGTTTACAGCGTACGCGCGATTTCCTTGATTTCGAACACTTCCAGCACGTCGCCTTCGCGGATGTCGTTGTAGTTGCGCAGCTTGATACCGCACTCGAAGCCTTCCTTGACTTCCTTGACATCGTCCTTCAGACGGCGCAGCGATTCGATTTCGCCCGTGTAGATGACAACGTTGTCGCGCAGCAGGCGGAAGTGCGCACTGCGAGTGACGTGACCCTGGGTGATGTACGAACCGGCCACGGTACCGATCTTGGAGGCCACGAACACGGTGCGGATCTCGGCCATACCGATGATCTCTTCGCGCTTCTCGGGGGCCAGCATGCCGGACATCGCGGACTTCACCTCATCCACGGCGTCGTAGATGATGTTGTAGTAGCGCAGATCCACGTCGTTGCCTTCGGCCGTCTTGCGGGCCTGGGCGTCGGCACGCACGTTGAAGCCGATGATGATGGCCTTGGAAGCCAGCGCCAGGTTGACGTCGGATTCGGAGATACCACCCACGCCGGAGTAGACGATCTGCACCTTGACTTCGTCGGTCGACAGCTTGAGCAGCGAGGTCGCCAGCGCTTCCTGCGAGCCTTGCACGTCGGCCTTGATGATCAGCGGCAGGGTCTGCACGTTGCCTGCGGTCATGTCGGAGAACATGTTCTCCAGCTTGGCGGCTTGCTGCTTGGCCAGCTTGGTGTTGCGGAACTTGCCGGCACGGTAGGTGGCGATTTCGCGGGCACGGCGCTCGTCAGCCATGACCATGAAGTCGTCGCCGGCCAGAGGCACGTCGGACAGGCCCTGGATTTCCACGGGGATGGAAGGACCGGCCGACTTGGTGTTCTTGCCGTTTTCGTCCAGCATGGCGCGCACGCGGCCATAGGTCTGACCAGCCAGCACCACATCGCCGACATTCAGCGTACCCGACTGCACCAGCACGGTGGCCACGGAGCCACGGCCCTTGTCCAGCTGGGCTTCGATCACCAGGCCCTTGGCGGAAGCGTCCACCGGGGCGCGCAGTTCCAGCACTTCGGCCTGCAGCAGCACCTGCTCCAGCAGCTCGTCGATGCCCATGCCGGTCTTGGACGACACGGCCACGAAAGGCGAATCACCGCCGTACTCTTCGGGCAGCACCTCTTCCACCACCAGCTCCTGCTTGACCTTCTCAGGGTTGGCTTCAGGCTTGTCGGCCTTGGTGATCGCCACCACGATGGGAACACCCGCCGCCTTGGCGTGCTTGATGGCTTCCTTGGTCTGGGGCATCACGCCGTCGTCGGCCGCGCACACCAGAATCACGATGTCGGTGGACTGTGCACCGCGGGCACGCATGGCGGTGAACGCCTCGTGGCCGGGAGTGTCCAGGAAGGTCACGATGCCGCGGGGTGTTTCCACGTGGTAGGCACCGATGTGCTGGGTGATACCACCGGCTTCGCCCGACGCCACCTTGGAGCGACGGATGTAGTCCAGCAGCGAGGTCTTGCCGTGGTCCACGTGGCCCATCACGGTCACCACAGGGGCGCGTGGCAGCAACTCGCCGGTGTACTTGGAGGTGTCCTCTTCGCTGAAGGCTTCCGGAGAATCCAGCGCGGCGATCTTCGCGGTGTGGCCCATTTCTTCCACCACGATCATGGCGGTGTCCTGGTCCAGCGGCTGGTTGATGGTGACCATCTGGCCCATCTTCATCAGCACCTTGATCAGCTCGGACGCCTTCACGGCCATCTTGTGGGCCAGCTCGGCCACGGTGATGGTCTCGGGCACGGAAATCTCCAGTGCACGGAATTCTTGCTGCTGCTGTTGTTGCTGGTCGTTGCGATCGCCACGGCGACCACCCTTGGGACCACCGCGCCAGTTGGAGCGGCCACCCACGCCACCGGAGCTGTCGCCACGGGTCTTGATTTCCTTCTTCTTGCCCGGCGCATCGTTGCTCCAGCTCGAAGACAGCTTGGACGACTTGACTTCCTTGTCCTTGCCACCGCGCGCTGCACCTGCCGCATCCTTGTCCTTGGCGGCACCCGCCACTGCGGGCTTGGCATCCTTGGACGGCGCGGCCTTCTTGGCATCGGCCACAGGGGCTGCCTTCTTGGGCTCTTCAGGCTTCTTGGCCACCAGCACCTTCTTGGGGGCTGCCATCATGGCGCGGATAGCTTCGGCCTCAGCCAGCGCCTTGCGGCGACGGTCTTCCAGGTCCTTGGCACGTGCCGCTTCTTCAGCCTGGCGCTGGCGCGACTCTTCGTCGGCCTTGGCACGGGCATCGGCTTGCGCCTTGGCACGGGCTTCTGCAAACGCTGCGTTGCCTGCAGCGGCTTCCTTTTGGGCTTCCTTGGCTTGACGCTGCTTGGCAGCCTCAGCTTCGGCATAGGCGCGCGCACGCTCTTCAGCTTCGCGCTCCTTGCGTTCGCGCTCTTCGCGCTCTTCGCGTTCTTGGCGTTCTTTGGCCAATTCCTGTTCCTGTTGATTGATCATCTCTGCCTGCTTGCGCACTTCCTCTTCCCGGCGAACCAGGTCCTGGGTGACTTGCGCAGCTTGTGCAGAGCGGGCGGCTGCTTCGGCAGCCACCTCGGGGGTGTCGTCGCGCTTGATGAAGGTGCGCTTCTTGCGCACTTCCACCTGGATGGTGCGGGCCTTGCCAGTGGCATCGGCCTGCTTGATCTCGCTGGTGGACTTCTTGGTCAGCGTGATCTTCTTCTTGCCATCGGCCTCGGAGCCATGGCTGGCCTTCAGGTACGACAGCAGCATCTGCTTGTCCGTATCGGTCAAGGCGTCAGTGCTGGAACTCTTGGCCACTCCGGCGGCCTTCAGTTGTTCCAACAGGGTCTCAGGGGATTTTTTCAGTTCGCTGGCGAACTCTGCAACAGTGTTCAAAGACATACTCCGTTCGATCCTCCCTGACCCTTATTCCTGACCGTCCGTGAACCAGTGTTCACGCGCCTTCATGATCAAGGCCTTGGCCTCGTCAGCGGTTTGACCGGTCAATTCGGTCAGTTCATCGATGGCCAAATCGGCCAAATCATCACGTGTCTGCACACCACCAGCGGCCAGCTTGGCCACCAGCTCGGGTGTCAGACCCTCCAACTCACGCAGGTCCTGGGAGACCTCGCTGACGCTTTCTTCCTGAGCAATTTCCATGGTCAGCAGCGCATCCTTGGCACGGGCACGCAACTCGGTCACGGTTTCCTCATCGAAAGCCTCGATTTCCAGCATCTCGGACAGCGGCACATAGGCCACTTCTTCCAGGCTGCTGAAGCCCTCTTCCACCAGGATGGAAGCCAGCTCTTCGTCCACGTCCAGCTTTTCCATGAACAGCTTGCGCGAAGAATCGGTTTCTTCCGCGTGCTTCTGCGCCGACTCCGCCGCGTCCATGATGTTGATCTTCCAGCCGGTCAGCTCGGAAGCCAGACGCACGTTCTGACCACCACGGCCGATGGCGATGGCGAGATTCTCCTCATCCACGACCACATCCATCGCGTGCTTCTCTTCATCCACAACAATAGAAGAGACATTCGCGGGCGCCAGCGCACCGATCACGAACTGTGCGGGGTCTTCCGACCACAGCACGATGTCCACGCGCTCACCGGCCAGCTCGGTCGTCACAGCGTTCACGCGGGTACCACGCACGCCCACGCAGGTGCCGATGGGGTCGACGCGCTTGTCGTGCGAAATCACTGCAATCTTGGCACGGCTGCCGGGATCGCGTGCGCAGCTCTTGATTTCCAGCAGGCCTTGCTCGATTTCTGGCACTTCGTTGCGGAACAGCTCGATCATGAACTCGGGGGCCGAACGCGACAGCACGATGGGTGCGCCACGCAGGGTCAGGTCCACTTCCATGATCATGGCGCGCACGCGGTCGCCGTTGCGCAGATTTTCCTTGGGGATCATCTCGCTGCGACGCAGGCGGCCTTCCACACGACCGGATTCGACGATGATGTCGCCCTTGTCCATGCGCTTGACGGTGCCGGTGAAAATCTTCTCGCCGCGGGCCATGAATTCATTGAGCAGCATTTCGCGCTCGGCATCGCGGATCTTCTGCAGGATCACCTGCTTGGCGGTCATCGCACCAATGCGGCCGATGGGCAGCGATTCGATCTGTTCTTCGATGAACTCACCCACCTGGATGCCGGGCACGCGCTCTTCGGCATCCATCAGCATTTCCTCGGCTTCGGGATTTTGCAGGCCGGCATCATCCGGTACCACCACCCAGCGGCGGAAGGTGTCGTATTCACCGCTTTCGCGGTCAATCGCCACGCGGATGTCCACTTCGCCTTCGTACAGCTTCTTGGTCGCTTGCGCCAAGGCCAGCTCCACTGCGCCAAACACCACATCGCGTTCTACGTTCTTCTCGCGCGAAATGGCTTCAACCAACATCAACAGTTCGCGGTTCATGCGATGACTCTCCTAATTTCAATCTTTCAAGCGGTGGCACCGGACAGGCACCTTCACCTTGTTAGCTAACTGACTTGCCTGTCACGCGGGCTTGGCGCCACGCCCCTTAAAGTTCACCACGGGGGCCAGGCGCGCCTCGCGCAATTCATCCAGCGTGAAACCCATGGCCTGCAGGGGCGCGGGCTCACGCTTTTTGCTCACCTTTTGTCCGGGCTTGCGTGGGGGCTCGTCACTCCACACGATCTGCCAGCCACCGGCTTCCGCACGCTCCAGCGTGCCCCGAAATTTCTTGCGATTGGCATTCACCACACCACCGCCGGCCGCACCAATCGCTTCCTTCAGGGTAATGTCGATTTCGGCACCGACGAATCGGACAAAGTCCATTTCATGGCGCAACGGGCGATCAATGCCGGGAGAAGACACTTCCAGCCGGTTGTAGTCAACACCATCCACTTCCAGGGCAAATTGCAGTTGGCGCGTGACCTTCTCGCAGTCTTCCACGGTCACAAAGGCCTCGGGCACAGGCTCAGCATCCTCTGCTGGCGCCTGCCAAGGCAGGTCGATGGTGATGCGCAGCAGCCCGCCTGCGGACCGCTCGATCTCCACCAGGTCATAGCCCAGACCCGTCACGGTTTGTTCAACAATTTGCTGTAGTGCCACGTGTTCAGTTCAATCCCGGAAGTACAAAAAACCCGATAACCATCCTGCAATTGCTTGCCGGCGGCTTCGAGCTCCAAATGCAAGCGACCAAAAAAAAAGGGCGGTGAATATCCGCCCGTTTGGTCGTGAATGCCGTATTGTAGCCGCAAAGCATTGATTCGCAATGTCAAGCGTTGCAAATACCAAGAGGATTCAAGCCAGCTGCGCCGCAATGCGGCGCCACAGCGCGGCCGCCTCGGCAGGCAGCCCTGGGGAAGCGGCCTGCGCCTCTTGCAGCGAGGCCAGCAAGCGCTCCAGCACCTTGATTTGCGGCAGCAGCGGCCCCAGAAACATGGGGCGATCCAGGTGTGCGATCAACAGTGTGGGGAAGGTTTCGACGTCGAGGTCACCGACCAGCTCCTCCTCATTCTCCACATCCAGCCACACGAAGCGCACCTGCGGGAACTGCTGCTGCAGCGCACGAAAGTCGACCTCGTACTGGCGGCAGACCCCGCACCACGCAGCACACAAACACACCACGCTCCACGCCTGCGCGCTGGGCACGGCCACCGACTGCACCACCTCGACCGGCTTGTCACTGCTCATACCGACTCACTCCCACTGCTCCCGGCAGTTTTACTGGCTTCACCAGCGCACATGGTAGCGGCCGCCCCGCCTGGAACCCGGCCGCACACCCCAAACGACAAAGCCCCAAGCAGGGCCTGGGGCTTCGGAAGGCAGGCTCGGGCGAATTCCAGCCCGAGCTGCAGCAGCGATCAACCCGAGTGGGCGCGCTTGCCAGGGTTCTTCTTGCTGCGCGTGTGCGAACCACGCTCCAGGCTCAGGCGCTGGCCACGGCCTTGGGCCAGCAGAGTCACGCCGTTGGGAGCAACGGGACGGGGTGTGCGCTTGCGATCAGCTTCGGTAACGATCTTGTTGCCCATGGCAATCTCTCCAGTTGAGGTTTGAGTAAACCCTGCATTTTTCCACACACTGCCATGTTGCGTGGCAGCAAGGCCCAAAAATTTGTCCCGCGGTGGTGCAAACCCTGGAATTTGCTGATTTTTTAAGCACGAATGCCACATCCCCGGACCATCAGGACACACATTCACGTGCGCGACCTACAACCAGGCCCTCCTTCTGCTACAAATACTCAGTGCATCCAGCGCAAGGCCCTCGCCCTGCGTTTGTGTCTTTTGCTACAGGATTTTTGCCCATGTCCTTCTTCGACCGCTCTCGCAAGACCGACCACCCGGACACACTGCACCATGCCGTGCAGCACCTGAAGACCGTGCTGGAGCAACGCCAGCAGGCCTTGTCCAGCCACCTGCCTGCCAAGACCAGCACCGCCGTGTGGTGCGCGATCGGTCTGGCTGCGCTGGCCGGCGGCGCCATCTATGCCGCACGCAATCCCCGCATTCCCGAGGGCGTGCACCCAGTCGAGGGGTTTGACCTGGACCGCTACCTGGGCAAATGGTACGAGCTGGCCCGCATCGAGCACAGTTTCGAAAAAGGCCTGCAGCGCACCCAGGCCGAATACAGCCGCCGCCCGGATGGCAGCGTGCAGGTCATCAACCGCGGCTTCGATGCCCGGCGCGGCGAATGGAAGGTGGCGCACGGCAAGGCCAGACCCACGATTGCACCCGATGTGGCCGCACTGAAGGTGACGTTCTTCGGCCCGTTCTACGGGGGCTACAACGTCGTGGCCCTGGGCGAAAGCTACCAGTGGGCGATGGTGATCGGTTCCAGCCTGGAACATTGCTGGATCCTGTCGCGCACCCCGACCTTGCCCGACGGTGTGGAAGGCCGCCTGGTGCGCCAGGCCGAGCGCCTGGGCGTGGATACGCAAAAACTGGTGTGGGTGCACCAGGATGGCGTCAACCCCACGGGTAGCTATTCCTAAAAAATGAGCGCATGGCGCATGCTAAATCAGGAATTCAGAGACTTATCTGCGCAAGATCCTTGCTGGGCGCGCGCCGGATGCTCTAAAACTTAGAAGCGCGCCACGCTGCCAACCATAAAAAAACGGTGCCTAGCACCGTTTTTTTGTGGCTGACGACAGGCATGTGCTCTGCAAACGCTGGCTCGCAGCCCTCCAGCCATCGACTACGCCTACCCGTCCATGGCCGTGGCGAGGCTCAGTCGTTCAGGATCAGTTGCAAGATCACCCCCGAGCCGATGGCCACCAGCAGGTAGTCACCCCCGTACTGCATCCAGTGGTAGCCGCGTGGTGGCTGGCGCAGACCATGCCCGCGCCAGTCGGTCACCACGTAGTGCGAGGTGCGGTACTGCACCGGCACGCGGCTGCCCTTGACCCATTGGTGGTTGGGCCCGGCACCCATGCGCTTGGCCTGCCCGGGCGGCATGCCGTGGGGATGGCCAGGGTGGGCAGGCTGCGCCTGCATGCGCGGCCCCTGCTGGTGCTTGGGCCCCGAGCCCTTGCCACCGTGCCCATGCCTCTGCTGGGGCCCGTCGGGGCCTTGGCCCTGCCCTTGGCCGTGGCGTGGCTGCGCCACCGCGGCCACACTGCCCAGGCCCATCACCAGGGCCATGGCCCACACGCTTGCTTTCGGGATCTGCATAAACTGCATGCATGCCGCCATCCTAGGCATGCCACGCCCGCCGCCTGCCAGCCAGCGGGCACAAACCCAGGCGCCCGCCGCCGACACGGCACCTCCGCGAATTGCTGGGCAGCGTGCAGGAACGCACCTACAAGGTGGCCTGCACCAGCTGGCGGGTGTAGGGGTGCTGCGGGCGCAGCAGCACCTCGTCGACCGGGCCGGCCTCGACCACCTCGCCGCTGTGCATGACCATCACCTCGTGCGCCATGGCACGGATCACGTCCATGTCGTGGGTGATGAGCACATAGCTCAGGCCCAGCTCACGCTGCAGGCGCTGCAGCAGGCCCAGCACCTGCTTCTGGATGGTCACGTCGAGCGCGCTGGTCGGCTCGTCCAGCACCAGCACCTTGGGCCTCAGGATCAGCGCACGCGCCACGGCCAGGCGTTGGCGCTGGCCGCCGGAAAACTCGTGCGGATAGCGCTGCAGCAGGCCGGGGAACTGCTGCTCGCTCAAGCCAACGCTCAGCAGCACGGACAGCACCTGCTCGCGCCGCCCGGCTTCGCTGATGTCCGGGGCGTGCACGCGCAGCCCCTCGCCGACGATCTCTTCCACCGTCATGCGTGGCGACAGCGAGGAAAACGGGTCCTGGAACACCACCTGCACCTGGCGGCGCAACGCCTGGTTGGCCGCGGTGTTGCGCATGGCCGGCTGCTGCCAGCCGTGGCCCGTGATCTGCAGCGCCCCCTGGCTGGGCAGCAGGCCCAGGATGGCCTGCGCCAGCGTGGATTTGCCCGAACCGGATTCGCCCACCACGCCCAGGGTCTGCCCCTTGCGCAGGCAGACATCGGCGCCCTGCACGGCTACAAACTCACCTTTGCGGAACCAGCCGCGGATGCCGGGCAGCGCCACCGGGTAGGCCACGCGCAGGCCTGTGGCCTGCACCACCGGCTTGGCATCCGGATGGGGCGGCTGCACCTCGCGCACCGGCTGGCTGTGCAGCAGCTTGTGGGTGTAGGGGTGCTGTGGGTGCTCAAACAGCTGCACCACCGGGCCCTGCTCCACCAGCATGCCCTGCTCCATGACGGCGGCGCGGTCGGCAAAGCGCCGCACCAGGTGCAGGTCGTGCGTGATCAGAACGATCGCCATGCCGGTCTGGCGCTGCAGGTCGCCCAGCAGCTCCAGGATCTGCATGCGCAGCGTCACGTCCAGCGCCGTGGTGGGCTCGTCGGCCAGCAGCAGCTTGGGCTGCGAGGCCAGGGCCATGGCGATCATGGCGCGCTGGCGCTGGCCGCCGCTGAGCTGGTGCGGATAGGCCTGGGCGCGGCGCTGCGGATCGGGGATGCCGGTGGTGGCCAGCAGCTCCACGGACTGCGCCCAGGCCTGGGCCTGGCTCAGCCCCTGCTTGAGCTGCAGCACCTCGGCCACCTGCGCGCCCACGGGCATCAGCGGGTTGAGCGCCGTCATCGGCTCCTGGAAGATCATGGCCACGTCGCTGCCGCGCACGGCGCGCATCTGGCGCTCCGGCAATGTGAGCAGGTCACGCCCTTTCAGCAAGGCCTGGCCGCTGATCTGTGCATCACCGGCCAGGCGCAGCAAACTGAGCGCCGTGATGGTCTTGCCCGAGCCGGACTCGCCCACCAGGGCCAGCTTTTCGCCCGCCTGCACCTCGAAGCTCACGCCCTGCACCACCTGTTTGTGGCCAAAGCGCACCGACAGGTCGTGCACCGACAGCAGGGGCACCGGGGTCTGGATGGCGTCCATCATTGCGCCCCCCCCTTCGCGTCGCTCACCTGGGCCTTGCGCGGGTCCAGCGCATCGCGCAGCGCATCGCCCATGAAGGTCAGCAGCAGCAAGGTGGTGACCAGCACGGCAAAGGTGCCCAGCGAGATCCACCACGCGTCGATGCTGTTCTTGCCCTGGCTCAGCAGCTCGCCCAGGCTGGGGGTGCCCGGCGGCACGCCCAAGCCCAGGAAGTCCAGCGAGGTCAACGCCAGGATGGCCGCGCTCATGCGGAACGGCAGGAAGGTGACCACCGGCGTCAGACTGTTGGGCAGGATGTGGCGCCAGATGATCTGCCCGTTGGGCACGCCCAGGGCGCGTGCGGCCTTGACGTAGTCGAGCTGGCGGTTGCGCAGGAATTCGGCACGCACATAGTCGGACAGGCCCATCCAGCCGAACAGGCTGAGCAGCACCAGCAGCAGGCTGATGCTGGGCGCCAGCACGGCGCTGAAGATGATGAGCAGGTACAGCTCTGGCATGGAGCCCCAGATCTCGATGAAGCGCTGGAAGGCCAGATCGGTCTTGCCGCCGAAAAAGCCCTGGATGGCCCCGGTCACCACACCCAGCACCACGCCCACGGCCGTCAGCGCCAGCGCAAACAGCACGCTGACACGAAAGCCGTAGATCAGTTGCGCCAGCAGGTCGCGCCCGCGGTCGTCCGTCCCCAGCCAGTTGGCGGCCGATGGCGGCGCGGGGTTGGGGGCTTCGGCAAAGTAGTTGATCGTGCCCGCGCCATAGCGGTTGGGGGGAAACAGCGCCCAATTGCTGCCGGTGCGCAGTTGCTGCTGGATGAAGGGGTCCAGGTAGTCGGTGGGCGTCTCGAAGTCGCCACCAAACACCGTCTCGGGATAGTCCTTGAGCAGGGGGACATAGGTCTGCCCCTCATAGCGCACCAGCAGCGGCTTGTCGTTGCTGACCAGCTCGGCGCACAGGCTCAGCAGCAGCAGCACGCCAAAGATCACCAGGCTGTAAAAGCCCAGCGGGTTGCGCTTGAAGCGCTGCCAGGCGCGCCGGCTGGGCGACACCGGAGCGGCCGGCAGCAATGCTGGCGCTTTCAAAGGAGTAGCTGCTTGCGCAGACTGGGTGGGCGCTGGAGCCATATTTCAATCAAATTTCACACGGGGATCGACCCAGACGTAGCACAGGTCGCTGATCAGCTTGGTCACCAGGCCGATCAGGGTGAACAGGTAGAGCGAGCCCAGCACCACCGGATAGTCGCGGCGGATCACGCTCTCATAACTGAGCAGACCCAGCCCGTCGAGCGAGAACAGGGTCTCGATCAGCAGAGAGCCGGCGAAGAAGGCCCCGATGAAGGCCGCCGGAAAGCCGGTGATGATGGGAATCAGCGCATTGCGCAGCACATGCTTCCACAGCACCTGGCGCTCGGACAGGCCCTTGGCCCTGGCCGTCAGCACGTACTGCTTGCGGATTTCCTCGAGGAAGGCGTTCTTGGTCAGCATGGCCGTCACGGCAAAGCTGCCCGCCACCATGGCCGTGACCGGCAGCGCGATGTGCCACAGGTAGTCCACCACCTTGCCCAGCAGCGTCAACTCGTCCCAGTTCGCCGACGTCAGCCCGCGCAGCGGGAACCACTGCAGCTGCCCGCCAAAGATCACCAGCAAGGCCACGCCCAACACGAAGCCCGGGATGGCATAGCCCACCAGGATCAGCAGCGTGGTCACCAGATCGAAGCGAGAGCCGGCGCGCACCGCCTTGGCGATGCCCAGGGGCACGGCCACCAGGTAGCTGATGAAGAAGGTCCACAGCCCCAGGCTGATGGACACCGGCAGCTTCTCGGCAATCAACGTCCACACCGGTTTGTTCTGGAAGAAGCTCTGGCCCAGGTCGAAGCGCGCGAACTGGCCCAGCATCTGCACAAACCGTTCGTGCGCGGGCTTGTCAAAGCCATACAAGGCCTTGATCTGCTCGATGCGCTGCGGGTCCACCCCCTGCGCGCCACGGTAGGCCATGCCACCGCCTTCGGCGCTGCCGCCCAGGCCAGCCTTGGCCTCGGCCAGGTACTGCTCGACCGGCCCGCCGGGCACAAACTGGATCACCACGAAGGTGAGCAGCAGCACGCCCAGCAGCGTCGGGACCATCAGCAAGATGCGTTTGAGGATATAGGCCAGCATGGCTCAGGAGCCCTCCTGCGCCAGCACCGCCGGGGCGGTCTGCGCGTTCAAGGGCGGCATGCGCGCCCACCAGGTGTCCATCACCCAGCCTTCGCCATTCGAGTACGGCGGGATGATGCTCGGGTGCGCCAGGCGCCAGGCGTTGTAGGCCATGCGGTGCGTGTTGGCCGACCACTGGGGGATCAGGTAATGGCCGTGGGCAATCGCCCGCTCCAACGCATGGCAGGCAGGCAGGAGCTGCTCTTGTGTCTTGGCCGACACCATGGCCCGGATGAAGGCATCGACCGCCGGGCTTTTCACACCGGGGAAATTGCCCGAATCCTCCTGATCCGCCGCCGCGCTGCCGAACAGGTCGGCAAACTCCTGGCCCGGGTTGTTCGTGCCCTGGTAGGCAATGGAGGTGATGTCGAAGTCGAACTTCTGCAGGCGCTGCTGGTACAGCGCAAAGTCCACCGACCGGTACTGCAGCGTGATG
Organism: Comamonas sp. GCA5; assembly: GCF_036541385.1. Taxonomy (NCBI): domain Bacteria; kingdom Pseudomonadati; phylum Pseudomonadota; class Betaproteobacteria; order Burkholderiales; family Comamonadaceae; genus Comamonas; species Comamonas sp. GCA5. The sequence continues at coordinate 32,661 of NZ_JAZHFR010000031.1, forward strand.
CCCAGCTTCTGCAGATTGCGCTGCCAGGGGGCCACGGTGCGCTGCCCGCCCTCGCCGCTGTCCATGTACTCCAGCACCATGGCCTGGCCTTCGCTGTTGCGCAGCACACCACCCTGCACCGTCCAGCCGGCAGCAGCCAGCAGGCCCTGGGCCTTGCGCAAGTTGGCGCGCAGGCTGCCGTCGCCATCGGTACGCGGCGGCACGGTCATGGGGCCGAACGCAGCAGGCGGCAAATCCTTGCCGAAGGGCTGCATCAGCGCCAGCTCCTGCGTGCCCGGCAGGCCACTGGTCTGGCACACGGTATTGCCAAAGATGCCGTTCACGCGCTGGTAGGCGCCGTAGAACATCTGGCGGTTCATCCATTCATAGTCCAGGGCCAGGCCCAGTGCCTCGCGCACGCGCACGTCCTGCAGCAGCGGGCGGCGGGTGTTGAGCACATAGCTCTGGAACCCCGTGGGCTGCTTGTGCGTGAACTCGCCCTTGACCAGCTCGCCGGTGTTGAACTTGCGCCCCGTCACGCGGCGCGCCCAGTCGCCGGCGCTGAAAAAGCGCATCAGGTCAAACTCGCCCGCTTTCAGCGCTTCCAGCCGGGCGGTGTTGTCCTTGTAGATCTTGACGCTGATGCGGTCGAAGTTGGCCGAGCCGCGGCGCACCGGCAAATCCCTGGCCCAGTATTGGGCATCGCGCACATAGGTGATGTCCTTGCCGAAGTTCACGGAGCCGATTCTGTAAGGCCCGCTGCCGATAGGCTGCTCCATCACCACCTCGTTGAAGGGCTTGCCCGCCCCCCAGTCGCGGCTGAAAATGGGCAGGCCACCGACGCGCAGTGGCAGCTCGCGGTTGGGGGCCTTGAAGACAAAGCGCACGGTGCGCTCGTTCACCACCTCGCAGGCCACCACCTCGGCCAGCATGGTCTTGTAGGCCGGTGAGGTGTGCGGCCCCACCAAGGTGTCGAAGCTGTGCTTCACATCCTGCGCCAGCACCGGCTTGCCGTTGTGAAAGCGCGCCTCGCGGCGCAGGCGGAAGCTGGCCGACAGGCCATCGGCCGCCACCTGCACGTCCTCGGCCAACAGGCCATAGCCAGTGGCGGTTTCATCCATGCTGCCAGCCAGCAGGGTGTCGAACAGCAGGTCCGACAGGTAGGCGGGCGCACTGCCTTTGATGGTGAAGGGGTTGTACTTGTCGAACGTGGACGTGCGCAGGTTGCTGACCAGCCGCAGCTCGCCGCCCTTGGGGGCCTGCGGGTTGACATAGTCAAAGTGCGCAAAACCCTGGGGGTACTTGGGCTGGCCCCACAAGGCATAGGCATGGTCGGCCCAAGCCGGGGCAACCACAGAGGCTCCTGCGAGCAAGCAACAGAACTTCCAAAAGCGCATGCGATAATTCTGCACCACGGCGGCCCTCCCACCCGGCTTTTTCGACAACGCCAACGCAGGGAGTGGCCTTCACTGAATTTCCTCTAGGAGAAGAACAATGGGTTTTCTGACCGGCAAGAAGCTGCTGATCACGGGCGTGCTGTCCAACCGTTCCATCGCTTACGGCATCGCCAAGGCCTGCCACGAGCAAGGCGCCGAGCTGGCATTCAGCTATGTGGGCGAGCGCTTCAAGGACCGCATCACCGAATTCGCCGCCGAATTCAATTCCACGCTGATTTTCGACTGCGACGTCTCGGATGACGCGCAGATCGAAGCCATGTTCAAGGGCCTGGGCGACGCCTGGGGCAAGTTCGACGGTTTCGTGCACTCCATCAGTTTCGCCCCCCGCGAAGCGATTGCCGGCAACTTCTTGGACGGCCTGAGCCGCGAGTCCTTCAAGATCGCCCACGACATCAGCGCCTACAGCTTCCCGGCCATGGCCAAGGCCGCCCTGCCTTACCTGAACGACAAGTCCTCGCTGCTGACCTTGTCGTACCTGGGTGCCCTGCGCTCCATCCCCAACTACAACACCATGGGCCTGGCCAAGGCGTCGCTGGAAGCCTCTGTGCGCTACCTGGCTGAAGCCGTGGGCCGCACCGCCGACGGCCGCGCGATCCGCGCCAACGGCATTTCCGCCGGCCCCATCAAGACCCTGGCCGCCTCGGGCATCAAGGACTTCGGCAAGCTGCTGGGCCGCGTGGCCGATGCCGCCCCCCTGCGCCGCAATGTGACGATTGAAGACGTGGGCAATGTCGCCGCCTTCCTGCTGTCTGACCTGGCCTCGGGCGTGACCGCCGAGATCACCTACGTGGACGGCGGCTTCAGCCAGACTGCCGGTCTGTCGGCCGACCAGGTGTAAGCCCCCCGCGCTGCACAGCCCACCCCGCAGGTCGCAAGGCCTGCGGGGTTTTTTCATGCCCGGCGCGGCCCATTCACCGGCAATTTGCATTGAAATTTGATAATGAGAATAATTCTCATGCATTGCAAATCAGCGCTTGACTGACACCCGCAGGGGATGGTCCGTCGCACCCTGTACCCAACCGACCGCCTGCGCCCTGGCCTATGAAACATACCGACCCCAACCATCCCCTGCCGCATGCCCTGGGTGTGCCTGGCGCCCGCCACAGCGTGCGCCTGTGGATTGGTTTTGCCATTTCCGCGCTGGGCATCTGGGCACTGTTTGCGCAGTTCTGGGCCTTCGCCCAGACGCAACCGGTTGTGCTGCAGGCACTGGGGGGTGGCATGGTCGCCGCACTGGCGACGGCGCTGGGCACTGTGCCGGTGATGCTGTCGCAGAGCATGAGCGATCGCACCCAGGACACCATGTACGGTTTTGGCGCCGGGGTGATGCTGGCCGCCTGCGCGTTCTCGCTGATCCTGCCGGGCATGGAGGCCGTGCGCCAGCAAGGCGGCTCCGACTGGATGGCCGCCGGCGTGCTGGCAGCCGCCATCCTGCTCGGGGCGACCGTGATGCTAGGCATGGACCGCCTGCTGCCCCACGAGCACTTCATCAAGGGCCGCGAAGGCCGCGACGCCGACACGGCCCGCAAGCTGCAGCGCACCTGGCTGTTTGTATTTGCGATTGCCCTGCACAACCTGCCCGAAGGGCTGGCGATTGGCGTGGGCTACGCCGGCAACGACAGCCTGGCGGCCAACGCGCTGGCCATGGGCATCGCCATCCAGGACGTGCCCGAAGGGCTGGTGGTGGCCGTGGCCCTGCTGGCCGCAGGCTACCGCCGGCGCCTGGCCGTCACCCTGGGCATGCTCAGCGGACTGCTGGAGCCGATCGGCGCCGTGCTGGGCGCGGCCGTGGTCAGCACCTCGCTGGGGCTGCTGCCCTGGGGGCTGGGGTTTGCGGCAGGGGCCATGCTGTTTGTCATCAGCCATGAAATCATTCCCGAATCCCACCGCAAGGGCCACGAGACCTTTGCCACCGGGGGGCTGATGCTGGGCTTTGTGTTGATGATGGTCATGGACACCGCACTGGGCTAGCGCATGGCGATGGTCGGCGCTGGGCCGGGATAGGACAAAACACTACGCCAAGCTCAGACACGGCGCACGCAACAAGCCGCATCGGCGTGAAAAATTGCTGCTATCAGCAACCACCAGATCCCAAGGAAATCCTATGACCTACCGCCTTTTGCTCTCCAGCATCGCCGCAGCAGCACTGGCCGGCTGCGCAGGCCTCGGCAACGACCCCACCGCCACTGCAGAGCTGCAACCCACGGCCGGCAACACGGTGACGGGGAAAGTGCACTTCATGCAGCACAAGCACGGCATGGTCAAGGTGTCTGGCCAGATCAGCGGCCTCAAGCCCAACTCCGAGCACGGCTTCCACATCCATGAGAAGGGCGACTGCTCCAGCCCCGACGGCACCAGCGCGGGCGGGCACTTCAACCCCGGCAACACCGCGCACGGCAAGTACGGCCATACGCCCCACCACGCCGGCGACCTGCCCAGCCTGCGTGCCAACGCCGATGGCGTGGCCATCGTGAACTATGAAACCGCCCAGATCAGCCTGGGCAGCGGCGACAACGACGTCACGGACCGTGGCCTGATCGTGCACGCCAACCCCGACGACTACACCACCCAGCCCACCGGCAACGCCGGTGCCCGCTTGGCCTGTGCCGTCATCAAGCGCCAGTAAAGCCCCCTCGCCCCCGACCGCTGCACGCCACCGTGCGTCGGCTCCCGGCTTGTCCACCGGCGCCTGGCAACCGGCACCGGTGGTGTTTACAGCCTTGAATGACGGCACCGCCCAGGTCACACCGCAGCATTGCACGGAGGCGGGATGGTTCATGCATCGTGACGTGGGCGACTCGCCACATTCCAGGCGAGTGCACGCAGCAGCCACCGTGTGCGCTGGGCGTGCAACAGCGGCATCGCCAACCACAAATTCAGGCGCAAGCACCCCAGACCGATGCGGGATGCACAGATTTTTAGCAGTGTTTTTGGCCTCCAACGCACACCAGGCAAGCGCAGACTGCTCTATTTTTAAAAAATCCACAGACTGCAAGCCCCGTCAAGCGATGTCCATGCTGCGTGCACAGGTTTGACCTGAAATCGACGCGTATTTGGCGAACTCGCACAATCGCGCACATCTCAGTTGTCCGCATTGTTTGTGCACTCCGCAAAATCTTCTCTCACAGCCCTCACCCTGGGCGCCCTCGGTGTGGTGTATGGCGACATCGGCACCAGCGTTCTGTACGCGCTCAAGGAAGTCTTCAACTCCGGCCACATCAGCCTGACTCCCGAGCATGTGTACGGCGTGCTGTCGCTCGTGGTCTGGACGGTCACGGTCATCGTTTCCCTCAAATACGTCACGCTGGTGCTGCGGGCCGACAACCGCGGCGAAGGCGGTCTGGTGGCCATGCTGGCCCTGGCGGCCCAGGCGGTCGAAGGCCACCCCCGGCTGCGCAAGGTGCTGATGGCGATTGGCATCTTTGGCACCTGCCTGTTCTATGGCGACGGGGTCATCACCCCGGCCATTTCCGTGCTCTCGGCCGTCGAAGGCCTGGCCGTGCTGTCGCCCCGCTTTGAATCCTCGGTGGTCCCGCTGACCCTGGCCATCCTGCTGGCCCTGTTCGCCGTGCAAAAGCGCGGCACGGCCGGCATCGGCCGGTGGTTTGGCCCGATCATGCTGGTGTGGTTCCTGAGCCTGGCCGGCCTGGGCATCTGGCACATCGCCCACCACCCCACCATCCTGTGGGCGCTGAGCCCGCACCATGCGCTGCAGTTCATCTGGAGCGAACCCGGCATTGCCTTTTTGCTGCTGGGTGCCGTGGTGCTGTGCGTCACCGGCGCGGAGGCCCTGTATGCCGACCTGGGCCACTTTGGCAAACGCCCGATCCGCCACGCCTGGTTTGGCGTGGCCATGCCCGCGCTGCTGCTGAACTACCTGGGCCAGGGGGCCCTGCTACTGCAACAACCCGAGGCCGTCAGCAACCCCTTCTTCGCGATGGCGCCACGCGCGCTGCTGCTGCCCCTGGTGGTGCTGGCCACGGCGGCCACGGTGATTGCCTCCCAGGCGCTGATCACCGGCGCCTTCAGCGTGACCAAGCAGGTGATCCAGCTGGGCTACCTGCCGCGCCTGCAGGTGCTGCACACCAGCGAGACCGACACCGGACAGATCTACATGCCCCTGGTCAACTGGGGCCTGTGCGTGGGCATCGCCCTGGCCGTGATCTTCTTCCAGTCCTCTGGCGCGCTGGCCGCCGCCTACGGCATTGCCGTGACGCTGGACATGCTGATCACCACCATCCTCACCTTCTTCGTGGTGCGCTGGGGCTGGCGCTATCCCCTGCTGCCCGTGGCCGCCGCCACGCTGTTCTTCCTGGTCGTGGATGTCAGCTTCTTTGCATCCAACCTGATCAAGCTGCCCGACGGCGGCTGGTTCCCGCTCGCCATTGGCGGCGCCATGTTCGTGCTGATGCGGACCTGGCACACCGGGCGCCAGCTGATCACCGCGGCCATGGAGCACCACGCACTGCCGCTGGCCAGCTTTCTGGACATGCTGCGCCATGACAGTAACGTCACACGCGTGGCCGGCACGGCGGTGTTCCTGTCGTCGCAGGCCGGCACCGTGCCCAGCGCCCTGCTGCACAACCTCAAGCACAACAAGGTGCTGCACGCGCGCAACCTGTTCGTGACCGTGCGCCACCACGAGGTCGCGCACATCCCGGTGTCGCAGCGCTTCAACGCCACCGACCTGGGCCATGAGTGCTGGCAGGTCATCCTGCACTTCGGTTTCAAGGATGAACCGCATGTCCCGGCCGCCCTGTACCTGCTGGCCAGCCGCCAGACCATCCCTTCGCTGAGCGACATGGAGACCAGCTACTTCCTGTCGCGCGACATCATCGTGGCGCAACGCGGCCATGGCATGGTGCTGTGGCGCGAGAAGCTGTTCGCCCAGATGTACCGCAACGCCGGCTCGGCCGCCGACTTCCTGCACCTGCCGCACCGCAGCGTGGTGGAGCTGGGCAGCCAGATCGTGATCTGAACCCCGGGGCACCTGTCCCGTGCAGCGCGCCCTGGCCTGGATCAATCCGCCCCCAGCTGACCGAGGTGCGGTCATCCACCCCGATGCAAGGCCGGCCCGCACAGGCCGGTGCCGGCTATGCTGTCTGCCATCCTTGGCTGTGGAGACACCATGCGCGACACCTTCCGCACAGCGCCGCCCCACGATGCGGTAAGTGCCACCCGCTTGCCCCCTACTGGGGCATACCAAGCCCGTGATTCGGCAGTGTTCACACGCCTTGGGCGCAATGTCCGCCCCTGCCGTGCTACCCACCTGCTGGCGCGGACCTAGGCCCGCCATGCCGCTTGCAGGCCGCCCCACACGCCCGCGCGCGTCCGGCGCGCGGCATGGGC
>NZ_JAZHFR010000032.1:0-38596 GCF_036541385.1 Comamonas sp. GCA5
ATGCGCTGCAGCGGCGCGGCGGCCGGCGCCACGCCCTCGACCGATGGCAGGAACAGCCGCACCTCGAACACCGCGCCCTGGCCCGGCGCGCTGCGCAGGGTCAGCACGCCGCCCATCAGCTCGGTCAGCATCTTGGCCATGGTCAGGCCCAGGCCCGCACCGCCCGCCGCCGTGGCGGCCTGGCCGCGCTCAAACGGCTCGAAGATGCGCGCCTGCTCCTCGGGCCCCAGGCCCGGGCCGGTGTCGATCACGCGCAGGATGGCCATCTGCCGCGCATGCTGCACCTGCAGGGTGACGTGGCCCTGCTGCGTGAACTTCAGCGCATTGCCCAGCAGGTTGATGACGATCTGGCGCAGCCGCTTTTCGTCGGCCCGCACCACGGCGGGCAGCCGCCCCTGCACCTCGTAGTGGAAGCCCAGGCCCTTGGCCTGGGCCTGCAGGGCGAACAGGTCGGCCAGGGCCTGCATGCCTTCGGCAAAGTGCATGGGCGCCACCTGCAGGGCCAGCTTGCCCGATTCGATGCGTGCCACGTCCAGCGTGCCTTCGATCAGCGACAGCAGGTGCTCACCGCCTCGCCGGATCACCTGCACCGCGTGCTGGCGGTGCGGGGGCACGCTGTCATCGGCCCCCATGAGCTGGGCGTAGCCCAGGATGCTGTTGAGCGGCGTGCGCAGCTCGTGGCTGATGGCGCTGAGGTAGCGGCTCTTGGCCTGGTTGGCGTGGTCGGCGGTTTCGCGCGCCGCCTCGGCCACGGCGCGCGCTTCTTCGGCGGCCTTGCGGGCGCTTTGCAGCGCGGCATCGGTCTGCTGGTGCAGGGCGATTTCGCGCACCAGCAGACCGGTCTGGCGGTTGGACTCTTCCTGCGCCACGCGGCGGCTCTGGTGCGCCAGCACCAGCCACCAGGCGACGATGCCGGCAATCAGCAGCAGGCCCAGGTAGGCCTTAAGCATGGCCGAGCCCAGCGCCGCCTGTGCGGCCTGCAGCGCGGCCGGCGTCATGGCGGTGCGCTGCAGGGTCTGCAGTTCCTGGTGGTAGAGCAGACCCAGCACCGCGGCCAGCAACGGGGCAATCACCAGCATCAGCAGCAGAAAGTGCCCCAGGCCCTTGTCGAACAGCCGCCACAGCTGCTCCGGCAGCAGCCAGCGCAGCGCGGCGCGCCACTGCACGCCCCAGTGTGCCTGGGGCTTGCACAGGTCACCGCAGCGCGCATCCAGGGTGCAGCACAGCGAACAGATGTGACCGCCATAGGCCGGGCAGTGGGCCATGTCCGGCACTTCATAGTCACGCTCGCACACGGTGCAGCGCAAGGTGTGCACGGCCTGGGCCTGAGGGGTTGCGCTGCAGCCCGCACAGCCGGTGCAGGCGGGCAGCGTGGCCGTGCGCGCCAGGTAGTAGCGCCCGCGCGTGGCCCAGGCGATCACCGGCGCGGCGACCAGGGCCACCACCATGGCGATCAGGGCCGAGAACGCCTGGGCCAGCGGCCCGAACACGCCCAGGTGCGCGGCGATCGACAGTCCCGAGGCCAGACCCATCGCCCCCACGCCCACGGGGTTGATGTCGTACAGGTGGGCGCGCTTGAATTCGATGCCCCGCGGCGACCAGCCCAGCGGCTTGTTGATGACCAGGTCGGCCACCACGGCCATGATCCAGGCGATGGCGATGTTGGAGTACAGGCCCAGCACCTCGCCCAGGGCGCGGAACACGTTCATCTCCATCAGCATGAAGGCGATCAGCGTGTTGAACACCACCCACACCACGCGCCCGGGGTGGCTGTGCGTGAGGCGCGAGAAGAAGTTGGACCAGGCCAGCGATCCCGCATAGGCATTGGTCACATTGATCTTGAGCTGCGAGATCAACACGAACAGTGCCGTGGCCGCCACCGCCCAGCCGTAGTGCGGAAACACGTATTCATACGCCGCCAGGTACATCTGGTTGGGATCGACCGCATGGCTGGCCGGCACGGAGTGCGAGATGGCCAGATAGGCCAGCAGCGCACCGCCCAGCATCTTGGCCACGCCCAGCACCACCCAGCCCGGCCCACCCAGCAGCACGCCGGACCACCAGCGCAGCCGGGTGGTCTGCGCGCGCGCCGGCATGAAGCGCAGGTAGTCGGCCTGCTCCCCCATCTGGGTGATCAGCGCAATGCCCACGGTCAGCGCCGCACCAAAAAGAGGCAGTGAAAAATGCGCACCCGCGCCCGACTCCCCACCGTAGTGCACCACCTGCGCAAACGCACCGGGATTGCGCAGCAGCACGTAGACAAAGGGCACGACCAGCATCAGCAGCCACAACGGCTGGGTCCACATCTGCAGCCGGCTGATCATGGACACCCCGTGCGTGACCAGCGGAATCACCACCAGGGCGCAGATCAGGTAGCCCCAAGCCGGCGGGATGTCCAGCGCCAGCTCCAGCGCGTAGGCCATCACGGCCGCCTCCAGCGCGAAGAAGATGAAGGTGAAGGTGGCGTAGATCAGCGAGGTGATGGTCGAGCCGATGTAGCCAAAGCCCGCACCGCGCGTCAGCAGGTCCATGTCCACCCCATAGCGCGCCGCGTAGACGCTGATGGGCAGGCCCGCCGCAAAGATGATCAGGCCGGTGGCCACGATGGCCCAGAAGGCATTCGCCCAGCCGTACTGCACCAGCAGCGTGGCGCCCACGGCCTCCAGGATCAGGAACGAGGCCGCGCCGAAGGCGGTGTTCGCCACCCGCCACGCGGACCAGCGCCGAAAGCGCTGCGGCGTGTAGCGCAGGGCGTAGTCCTCCAGGGTTTCCGTCGCCACCCAGCCGTTGTAGTCGCGGCGCACCTTGACCACCTGCTGCGGCACGCAGGGGTCGGTCGAGGCAGGCGTCACAGGCGCGGCAGCGGCAGGGGGCTGGGTCATGGTGGGGCCTGCGATGCAGCTTCTGTGCCCGACTGGCACGGTGCTTGCACAGCAGGTGCCATGCCCTGGTGACCGCCCGGGCGCCGCACGGCCCGCCGTGTGTGCGCACGCCGGGCGGCATGCAGGCCGCGACATGGCATGGCCGCCCCGCCCCCGTCCACGGGGCCGGCGCTGCGGACCGATGGAGGGAATCGACATGGAATTAACGCCGCGAGAAAAAGACAAGCTGCTCATCTTCACCGCCGCGCTGCTGGCCGAGCGCCGCCAGGCCCGTGGCCTGAAGCTGAACTACCCGGAATCCGTGGCCCTGATCAGCGCCTTCGTCATGGAAGGCGCCCGCGACGGCAAGACCGTAGCCCAGCTGATGAGCGCAGGCCGCACCGTGCTGACGCGCGCCGACGTGATGGACGGCGTGGCCGAGATGATTCCCGACATCCAGATCGAGGCCACCTTCCCCGATGGCACCAAGCTGGTCACGGTGCACGAACCCATCGTCTGAGCGACCGCCCAGAACTTGCAGGCTTTTAGACCTCCAGCCCTTATTCCACCAGCGCAGACAGCTATGAAAACCAAGAACCTGATCACCGCCCTCCTCGCCACCGCGTCGGCCCTGCCGCTGAGCGCCCTGGCCCACGTGGGCGCGGACGGTGGCGGCCACCACAATTTTCTGGACAGCCTGGCCCACGCCTTCGCCCACCCCTTCGGCGGCGCCGACCACCTGGCGGCCATGCTGGCCGTGGGCGCCTGGAGCGCCCTAGCCTTTCCCCACCACGGCACCGCTTGGCGCGCCCCGGCGGCCTTTGTGGCCCTGCTGGTGGCCGGCTGCCTGGCCGGCTTTGCGGGCCTGCACGTGCCGGCCGTCGAGCCCATGATTGCCGCCTCGGTGCTGGTGCTGGGCCTGCTGGTGATGGTGCGGCAGAAGATGGCCTGGGGCGCAGCCGCCGCCCTGGTGGGGGTGTTTGCCTTCTTCCACGGCGCGGCCCACGGCTATGAACTGTTCGAGGACAGCGCCGCCGCTGCAGCCGGCGCCGTGCTGGGCATGGCGGCCGGATCGGCCCTGCTGCACCTGGGCGGCATGGCCCTGGGCCACCGCGTGATGCAGCGCCACCAGCTGCTGGCCAGGCTGGCAGGCGCCGCGACCGCCGTCCTGGGCGTGGCCCTGTTGACACGTCTGGCCTGATCCCACGGAGGCACCACATGATTCCTGGTGAACTGCTCCTGGACGAGGGGGCCCACCCCCTCAACCCCGGCCGGCGCACGGTCACGCTGCTGGTCAAGAACGCCAGCGACCGGCCCATCCAGGTCGGCTCGCACTACCACTTTGCCGAAACCAACGCGGGCCTGGACTTCGACCGCGCCAGCGCCCACGGCATGCGCCTGAACATTGCCAGCGGCATGGCCGTGCGCTTCGAACCCGGCCAGCAACGCACGGTGGAGCTGGTCGACATCGGCGGCGACCGCCAGATCTACGGCTTTCGCGGCCTGATTCAAGGAGCACTTTGATATGGCCACCATGGACCGACGCGCCTACGCCGAAACCTTTGGCCCCACCGTGGGCGACCGCCTGCGCCTGGCCGATACCGAACTGATCGTCGAGGTCGAGAAAGACTACACCCTGGCCGCGGGCGGCTATGGCGAGGAAGTGAAGTTCGGCGGCGGCAAGACCATCCGCGACGGCATGGCGCAAAGCCAGCGCACGCGCGAGCAAGGCGCGGTCGATACCGTGCTGACCAATGCCCTGATCCTGGACCACTGGGGCATTGTCAAAGCCGACATTGGCCTGAAGGGCGGCCGCATCGTGGCCATCGGCAAGGCCGGCAACCCCGACACCCAGCCGGGCGTGGACATCATCATCGGCCCGGGCACGGAAATCATCTCCTGCGAAGGCAATATCGTCACCGCCGGTGGCATCGACACCCACATCCACTTCATCGCGCCGCAGCAGATCGAGGAAGCGCTGACCAGCGGCGTGACCACCATGATTGGCGGCGGCACCGGCCCGGCCACCGGCACCTTTGCCACCACCTGCACGCCTGGGCCCTGGCACATGGAGCGCATGCTGCAGGCCGCCGACGCCTTCCCCATGAACCTGGGTTTTCTGGGCAAGGGCAATGCCAGCCTGCCAGCCGGCCTGCACGAGCAGATCAGCGCCGGCGCGATTGGCCTGAAGCTGCACGAGGACTGGGGCAGCACACCCGCGGCCATCAGCAACTGCCTGGATGTGGCCGAGGAGACCGACACCCAGGTCGCCATCCACACCGACACACTCAACGAGTCCGGCTTTGTCGAGGACACCGTGGCCGCCTTCAAGGGCCGCACCATCCACACCTTCCACACCGAAGGCGCGGGTGGTGGCCATGCGCCCGACATCCTGAAGGTGGTGGGCGAAGCCAACGTGCTGCCATCGTCGACCAACCCCACCCGCCCCTACACCATCAACACGCTGGACGAGCACGTCGACATGCTGATGGTCTGCCACCACCTGGACGCGGGCATTGCCGAGGATTTGGCCTTTGCCGAAAGCCGCATCCGCAAGGAAACGATTGCCGCCGAGGACATCCTGCACGACATCGGCGCGATCAGCATGTTCAGCTCGGACAGCCAGGCCATGGGCCGCGTGGGCGAGGTCATCCTGCGCACCTGGCAGACCGCCCACAAGATGAAGCTGCAGCGCGGCCCACTGTCCGGCGATGGCGCGCGCAACGACAACTTCCGCGTCAAGCGCTACATCGCCAAATACACCATCAACCCGGCGATTGCCCACGGCATCAGCCACGAGGTGGGCAGCATCGAACTGGGCAAGTGGGCTGACCTGGTGATCTGGAAACCCGCCTTCTTCGGCGTCAAGCCGTTTTGCATCTTGAAAGGCGGCAGCATCGCCATGGCGGCCATGGGCGACCCGAACGCCTCCATCCCCACGCCCCAGCCCGTGCACTACCGCCCCATGTTTGCCAGCTTTGGCGGGGCCATCGCCAAGACCTCGCTGACCTTTGTCTCGCAAGCCGGTCTGGTGGCGGGCATTGGCGAGCGCTTTGGCCTGACCAAGACCCTGTCGGCCGTGAAGGGCATCCGCGGCGTGCAAAAGCAGCACATGGTCCACAACGACCTGGCGCCGCGCATGGAGGTGGACGCCCAGACCTATGCCGTGCGCGCCGATGGGCAACTGCTGACCTGCGAACCCGCAGTCAGCCTGCCCATGGCGCAGCGCTATTTCCTGTTCTGAGCGCTCACGCGCCGGGAGCTGTCTTATGGGCCTTGAACCACGCCAGCCAGTCGCCGCTGTCAATCACCGGCGCGGCCTGCACGGTCGCTGGCAAGGCCTCGTAGACCAGCACCGCCAGCATCTGCGTGCCGCCACCGGTCAGGGCCACAGGCACGGTGAGGGTGCGCTTGGTGTATTCGCCCGTGTCCTGGGGCCAGATGCCTTCGTAGCCGTCGAGCACCTGCTCCAGGGCCGCATCCAGCGGATAGACCTCGGCCAGCACCTGCTGCGTGCCCTGCAGCACCAGGCCGGGGTACCAGCCCAGGTCGTGCAACGTGCCCGTCAGCGTGGTGCGGCCGGTGATCACCATGCCGCCGCGCAAGCGCGCAATGTCATTCACCGCGCCGGCGCGCAGCGTGCCGTAGACGGCCACATGGCCCACACCGCAGGGCTGCCAGCCGGACTTATCAGACCGAGAGAGTTCAGAGGGGGTTGACATGTTTGTCATGCTATTGGATAGGAAAGCGCTTGGGAATGCACAAAGCGCGCCAGTCTGTAGCTCTCCTTTTGAAAGTAACCTATGTTGACCATCCACAAACTCCTGCCCCAGGGCCAAGGCCTGGCCAAAGTGCTGCTGCAGCGCGCCGCCACCGTCGAGCTGGACTGGGACGTGCGCCAGAAATCGCGCTTTGCCGCCACCGACAACCAGGGCCGGGAACTGGCCATCTTCCTGCCGCGCGGCCAGGCCGTGCGCGGCGGCGACGTGCTGGTGGCCGAAGACGGATCGCTGATCCGCGCCATTGCCGCGCCCCAGCGCGTGCTGAAGATCACCGCCTGCGCCACGCACGGCACGGCCTTTGACCTGGTGCGCGCGGCCTACCACCTGGGCAACCGCCATGTGCCCATCGAGCTGCAGCCCGACCACCTGAAGATCGAACCCGACCACGTGCTGGCCGACATGCTGCGCAGCCTGCACATGACCGTGGTGGCGGCCGATCTGCCGTTCGAGCCCGAAGGCGGCGCCTATGGCGGCCATGTGACCAACGACGGGCACAGCCACCATCACCACAGCCACGGGGCAGGGCATGCCCATGGGCACGAGCATGCACACAGCCACAGCCATGATCACGCCCCGGCACAGCCTGCCGGCGGCTGCGGGCATGCGCAGCCCAAGGCCCAGGGCGCCACCAGGGCGGGCTGCGGTCACTGCGATCACCATGACCATGCCTACCACCCCGGCCAGGGCTGTGGCGGATGAGCTGGCTCTACCTGATCGCGGCCGGCCTGTGCGAGATCGTCTACGCCGCCGCCATGCCGCGCACCGCAGGGTTCACGCGGCTGGGGCCCAGCCTGTTCTGCCTCGGCTTCATCGCAGCCAGCATGTACCTGCTGTCGCTGGCCACGCGCAGCATGCCCGTCGGGACGGCGTATGCGGTCTGGGTCGGCATCGGTGCTTTGGGCACGGCCGCCTACGGCATGCTGTGGCTGGGCGAAGACCGCAGCGTGGCGCGCATGGCCTGCTTCGGCCTGATCCTGATGGGCATCGTGGGCCTGAAGCTGCTCACCCTGCGCAGCGACACGGGGGCCTGAGATGCTGAGCCATCCCACCGCCGCCACCTTCCTGCAACTGATGTGGCTGGCCTCGCCGGCCTTGCCGATCGGGGGGTTTTCGTACTCCGAGGGGCTGGAGGCCGCCATCGACAGCGGCCGCGTCACCACGGAGGCCGAGGCCGCCGAGTGGCTGCACCACCAGCTGCATCTGACGCAGTCGCGCGGCGACATGGCCGCCATCGCCCAGGCCCTGCCGGCGTGGGCGACGCAGGACCGGGCCCGCCTCGCCGAGCTGAACGACTGGGTGCGCCACACCCGCGAAAGCGCCGAGTTGCGCCTGCAGACCGAGCAAATGGGCCGCTCGCTGATCGAATGGCTGAAGAACCGCCATGCCGGCGACGCCGCCATCCAGGCCCAGGTGCAATGGCTGGCCGCGCAGGACGCCAGCTACCCCCTGGCGTTTGCGCTGGCCGCCCACCTGACGGGGGCCCAGGCCCCCGATGCGCTGCTGGCCTATGCCTTTGGCTGGGCCGAAAACATGGTCCAGGCCGCCATCAAGGCCGTGCCGCTGGGGCAAAGCGCCGGCCAGCGCATCCTGGCACGCCTGACGCAGGAGATTCCCGCCGCCGTCGAACTGGCCCTGGCCCTGCCCGATGCCGAACGCCAGGCCTTCTCGCCGATGCTGGCGATCCTGTCGGCCCGGCATGAACACCAGTACTCTCGGCTGTTCCGCAGCTGAGACCCCGCACCATGACCCCTGGTTTCGCCCCCACCCCTCAGCCGCCCTACTACGCTGCGATCTTCACCTCGCAGCGCACCGCCGGCGACCAGGGCTATGGCGCCATGGCCGACCGCATGCTGGAGCTGGCCGGCCAGCAACCCGGCTACCTGGGCGCGGAAAGCGTCCGCGATGCCCACGGCTTCGGCATCACCGTGTCCTACTGGGCCAGCGAAGCCGCCATCCGCGACTGGAAACAGCACGCCGAGCACCAGGTGGACCAGGCACAGGGCCACGCCCGCTGGTACCAGCACTTTGAACTGCGCATCGCCAAGGTCGAACGGGCCTATGGCATGCATCCCTGAGCCCCCTTGTTTTTGAGAAAGCACCGACCATGTCCAGCGCCCTGCACCACATCCCCCACCGCACCAAGAAGCTGCCCCCGCTGCGCGTGGGCATTGGCGGGCCCGTCGGCTCCGGCAAAACCACCATCCTCGAGATGCTGTGCAAGGCCATGCGCGAGAAATGGGACCTGGTGGCGATCACCAACGACATCTACACCAAGGAAGACCAGCGCCTGCTGACCATCAGCGGTGCCCTGCCGCCCGATCGCATCATGGGTGTGGAGACCGGCGGCTGCCCGCACACCGCCATCCGCGAGGACGCCTCCATCAACCTGGAAGCCATCGACCGCATGCTGGGGCAGTTCCCGGATGCCGACATCGTCTTCATCGAATCCGGCGGCGACAACCTGGCCGCCACCTTCAGCCCCGAGCTGTCGGACCTGACGATTTATGTGATTGACGTCGCCGCAGGGGAAAAGATCCCGCGCAAGGGCGGCCCCGGCATCACCAAGAGCGACCTGTTCGTCATCAACAAGACCGACCTGGCACCGCACGTCGGCGCCGATCTGGCCATCATGCGCAGCGACACCGTGAAGCAGCGCACGACGCCCAACGGCCTCAAGCCCTTTGTGATGACCAACCTCAAGACGCTGGAAGGCCTGGACGAGGTGGTGGCCTTCATCGAGCGCCAGGGGCTGCTGCACGGCGCCTGAAGGCAGCGCCACGGCCGCGGCGCGCTAGCCTGGGGCTGCTCGGTCCGGCCACGCCAGGGCGCAGCGCAGGGCCTGGCCCGGGCCGCCCAATGCCCCGGCTGCTGTCACCTGCAACGGCATTCAGGCAGACTGGATGCCGTTTTTTGCTTTGGAGGATGCCGCCCATGTCCCGCTTCACGTCCCGCCTGCTGCTCCTGGGAACCTGCGCCCTGGTGGTCTGGAGCGCCGTGTTTGCCGTGGCCATGGTCAGCCAGCTGGCCGATGCGGCCGACCGCGTGCATGCCGGGGCCGGGCAGCCCGTGTTCTGGAGCCTGCTGACCCTGCTGGTGGCCACGGTGCTGGCACCCAGCGTCTGGCTGCTGCGCCTGCCGCCGGCCCTGCGCCACCCGCCCGAGGGCGATGCCCAGGCCCTGGCCGACTACGCCAACCGACTGCGCGCCCACCTGGCGCGCAACCCTCGGCTGGCAGGCCGACCGCTGGACAGCACGCAGGACGTGGAAGCGGCGCTGACCGTGCTGCGCGACGCGGCCGAGACCGAAACCCGGCGCAGCGCCGCCAGCGTGCTGGCCAGCACGGCCCTGCTGCAGAACGGACGCCTGGACGGTCTGGTGGTGCTGGTCAGCCAGGTGCAGCTGGTGTGGCGCATTGCACGCATCTATGGCCTGCGCCCCTCGCTGCGCCAGCTGTCCTACCTGTACGGCAATGTCGGCGCCTGCGTGCTGGTCGCCTATGGGCTGGACGAGGTGGACTTTGCCGAGCTGACCGCCCCCATCGTGCAATCGGCCACGCCCGCCGCCATGGGCAGCGTGCCCGGGCTGGGCGGCATGGGGCAGTTGCTGACCAACAGCATGGCCAGCGGGGCCGCCAACGCCTTTCTGACGCTGCGCGTCGGCCTGGTGGCCGATGCCTACTGCGCCCCGCAGCACCTGCCGCAACGCCAACTGGTGCGCCACCACGCCACGCACCGCGCGGCGCAGATGCTGGGCGGCATCGTCAAGGACTGCGGCACGCAGATCACCCAGGCGGTGTACGGCCGCCTCAAGCAGGGCGTGCTGCACACGGCCCAGGCCGCGGCGAACAGCGTCAAGCAGGCCGGCCGCTCCGTCAGCGAAGCCACCCAGTCGGCCTACCAGGCCACGGCGCAGGGGCTGAACCAGGCCGTACACCAGGTGCGCGGCACCACCTCGGCCGCCACCCAGCGCCTGCAGCAGACCCTCCGCCGCCATGACGGCCCGGACAAGCTTTGAAGTTTTTTTGGCTGTAGCGCAGACAGAGCAAGCGCTGACAGCTATGGTTTTTTATTTCCGGATGGCTGCGCTTGAGCCCCTGCCGGCAAACGCCTAGCATCTGGACATGCCCATCCTGCCCCCGCCCCGACTCCCCCTGATCGCCACCGCGGTGTGGCTGGCCTGCACGGCGTGGCCGCTCAGCGGCCACGCCCAGGTCTTCCGCTGTGGCAACAGCTACAGCAGCACCCCGTGCGCCGACGGCAAGCCCGTGCCGGTCGAGCCCATCGTGGAGGTCCATCCCTCCACCCAGGGCGCGGCAGAGCGCCGTGCCACACGGCGCCATGCAGACCGCGAAGAACGGGCCTGGGACCGCATGGAGCGCGAACTGGACAAGGCCCAGGCCAAGGCCCCGCCGCAGCGCAAGTCCGGGGTGGACCGCAGCCAGTGCGAAGCCCGCGACCGGCGCATCCAGAAGATCGACCAGCTGGCACGGCGCGGTGGCACGGTGCAGCAAATGGAGCGCCTGCGCGAGGAGCGCCAGGAGGCGCGCGACTGGCAGTTCCGCGCGGGCTGCTGATTACAGCAGTGCCAGCACCTTCTCGGGCGGGCGGCACAGCGCCGCGCCCTTGGGCGTGACGACGATCGGGCGGTTCAGCAACTGCGGGTGCTGGGCCACGGCCAGCAGGATCTGGGCGTCGCTCACCGCCGGCTGGTCCAGCCCCAACTCCTGGTAGGCGGCTTCCTTGGTGCGCAGCAGCTCGCGCACCGGCACGCCGATGTGGGCCACCAACTCGGCCAGTTCGGCGGCCGTCAGCGGCGTGGCGATGTAGTCGACGATGTTGGGTTCGATGCCGCGCGCGCGCAGCAGCTCCAGGGCGCCGCGCGAGTTGCTGCAGCGGTTGTTGTGGAAGATGGTGATATCGCTCATGGCGCCCAGTGTAGGCCGCGGCACGCCCATGGGCGATCTCGGCGCGAGATCCCCCATGCGCCTTCAGGCCCGTCGCGCCAGCTTCCAGCCGCCGATGCCCAGGCTCAGCCAGCCCAGCATCAGGCAGGTACCGCCCCAGGGCACGAACGGGCGGAAGGTCTCGATCCCGGTGAAGGTGCGCAGATAGATCAGGCCGCTGAACAGCAGCAGCCCCAGCACAAACAGCCCGCCCGCGGCGCACAGCCAGCGGTTGCCGGCCGTGGTCAGCGCCGCCACGCCCAGGCCCAGCAGTGCCAGGGCATGGAACATCTGCTGCTGCACTGCCAGCTGCAGCGAGGCGCGCGTGGCCTCACGGACCTGCGGATCGGCGATGAACCCCAGACCGTGCGAAGCGTAGGCGGCCATGCCGACCGCTGTCAGTCCCCAAAACGCGGCCACAGGCAGCCACCAGTTGCGCATGCTCGACTCCCTCATTCCCCAGCAAAGCTCCGATTATCGACCGTGCGGCGCTCAGGCCGAACGCAGCTGCTTGCGCAGGTCGCGCAAGGCGTTGTCCAGCATTTCCTCCACCGTCGGGTGGTAGTAGGGCAGTGCCAGCAGTTGCTCCACCGTATCCGCACGCTGGATCGCCCAGGCCAGCAGGTGGGCCAGGTGCTCGCCCCCGGCGCACAGCAGGCTGGCACCCAGCAGCTGGCGGCTGGCCGGGTCGGCGTACAGGCGCAGCACGTGTTCGGGGGCCTGCATGATCTTGGAGCGGCCATTGCCCGCGCCCCGGGCCGTGACCACCACCGCCTCGGGCGGCAGCTCGGAAAAACGCAGCCCCACCTCGGCCACATCCGGGGCGCTGAAGACGATGGACAGGGGCACACTGCGCCCGCGCACCGGCAGGTCCTGCCAGCGGGCATCACCCAATGCACGCAAGGCCTGCTGGGCGGCGATCGTCCCCTCCTGCGCGGCCTCGTGCATCAGCGGGCGCTCGCCCGTGGCATCGCCCGCCAGGAACACCCGGCTGTCCAGGCAGCGCAGGCTGGCGCGGTCCCACAGCGGCCGGCCCTGGGCATCAAAGCGCACCCCGGCCTGGGCCAGCGCCAGGTCCGCCAGCCGGGGGCTGCGCCCCTGGGTGACCAGCACATACTGCACATCGGCCTTGAGGGCACCGGCCTCGAAGCGCACCATGTCGCCACGGCGCTCGGCCAGCACGTCGCGGCACCCCAGGGCCATGGGCATCTGGTGGGCGAAATAGGTCTGGGCCGCCTTGGCCACCTCGGGATCGGCGATCTTGGCCAGCACCGGATTGCGCCCCGTCGCCACCACCTGCACCCCCAGGCGCGACAAGGCCACGCCCATCTCCAAGCCGATGGCCCCCATGCCCCACACCGCCACGCTGTGCGGCAGGTCGTGCAGGGCAAACAGTTCATCGGTTGTGATCAGCGCCGCACCCAGCTGTTCCTGCAGCTGCGCCGGCTTGCGGGCTTCAGAGCCGGTCGCCACCACAAAGGCGCGCGCCTGCACACGGCGGCCGTCGCCCAGCTCCAGCAGGTCGGGGGCCGCAAAGCGTGCCCCGGTCTGCAGCAGATCGCTGTCGGCCAGGGCATGCAGCTGGCGCACGTTGCCTTGCACCAGCTGGTCGCGGATCTGCAGGGCCTCCTGCCACAGTTGCTGCGGCGTGGCATGCCCCTTGGGCAGGGCCGCCCGCCATTGCGTCTGCGGCATGCCAGCCGGCATCAGCTGGCGCAAGCCGTCCCAGCGCTGGCGGCGTGCAGCACGGCCTTCGAGGGCATGCAGCCCACGCGCGCGCAGGTGGTGCCCAGCGGCCCCTGGTCGATCAGCACCGCCCGGGCGCCGGCCCGGCGCAGCGTGCTGTACGCGTTCATGCCTGACGTACCGGCGCCGATGACGGCAACGTCCACGGTCATGGAAGAAGGGGCCATGTGCACACTCCTGGTCAGCGGGGCAAGATGCCCCCATTGTGCAAAACCGGCAGCGCGACTGCCACGATGCCATGCTGCGGTAAATGCCTATTGCGCCAGGTCGGCCACCACGGGCGGGACGGGCGCGGTCTGCGGCAGGGGGGTGTGCGGTGCTTCCTGGTTGCGGCGCAGCGACTCGATGCGCTGCTGCAGGTCGCGCGCCCAGGTGCGGCGGTCCCGGCCGTCGGCCTTCTCTGGCGCGCCGTAGCGCACCACGGCCACCAGGTGCTCGGTGGCAATCGTGCGCCACAGGCTGCGCAGCATGGCTTCGTCGGGGGTGGCCTCGCAGGGCACATACGATGCCAGGCCAGTGCGGGCATCGACAAAGGTCATGGCCACGGGCTGGACCGGCACGTCGGCATCAATGGCGGCCTGCAGCATGTTGCCGTGAAAAGGCAACAGGTCACGGCCATTGCCCACCGTGCCCTCGGGGAAGACGGCGAGGACGTCACCGTGGCGCAGGGCCTCGACCATGGCCTGGACGGTGCGCTGGGTGTCCCGGCGCACGCTGCGCTGCACGAACAGGGTGCCGGCCGCCTGCGCCAGCGCTCCCACCAGGGGCCAGCGGGCGATCTCGGCCTTGGAGACAAAGCGGCAGTGGCGCGCCGCGTGCAGGGTGGGAATGTCCAGCCAGGACTGGTGGTTGGCGACCAGCAGCACCGGGCCCTGGGCCACGGGGCTGCCCTGGACCTGCAGGGCCACGCCGGCCTCGGTCAGGAAGCCGCGGGCCCAGCACTCGACCGCGCGCTGCTGGCTGGCCGCATCCAGATCGTGGAAACCGTTGCGCGCCAGGCGCAGCCCCTGCAGGGTGTGCCGCAGCATCCGAGTGAATCGTCCGATCGCACGCCAAGTTCCAGCCATCCGGGCCGCCCTCCTTCACAAGTTAAATGCTGTCACCTTTCCCGCACCAGGGGCCGCCCTGCCCTGGGCTCAGCCGCGCTCGAACGCGACGTGGCCCGCCACCACGGTGCATTGCACGCGGGCGGGCAGTTCGTAGCCCTGGAAGGGCGTGCTCTTGCCCTGGCTGACCAGCGCCTCGGGGCCCACGGTCCAGGCGGCCTGGGGCTGCACGACGCACAGGTCGGCCACCCCGCCCTCCACCAACTGACCCAGGCTGGCCTGCAGCGTTCCTAGCGCCTGGCCCAGCACGCGGGCGGGGGCGGCGGTCACCACCTCCAGCGCGCGGGTCAGGGGCACGTTCTGGTCCTGCGACCACTTGACGGCCAGCGACAGCAGCAGCTCCACGCCGGTGCGCCGGCCTCGGCCTCGGCAAAGGGCAGCACCTTGGCGTCATCGTCCACCGGGCAGTGGTCGGAAACCAGGGCGTCGATGGTGCCGTCGGCCAGGGCCGCACTCAGCGCATCGCGGTCGCGCTGCTGGCGCAGCACAGGCACCAGGCGGGCGCTGCTGTCGAAGTAGCCAATGTCGTTTTCGGTCAGGTGCAGCGAGTTGATGGACACGTCGGCCGTCACGTTCAGGCCCTCGGCCTTGGCCTTGCGCACCAGCTCCACGCCAGCGGCGCTGGACAGGCGGCACAGGTGCACGCGGGTCTGCGAGCCACGGATCAGCTCGAAGATGGTGTGCAGCGCAATCGTCTCGGCCGCTACCGGCACACCGGACAGGCCCATGCGTGTGGCCAGGGCCCCGCTGGCCGCCACGCCCTTGCCCAGGTCCTTGTCCTGAGGACGCAGCCACACGGCATAGCCGAAGGTGTTGGCATAGGCCAGCGCGCGGCTCAGCGTGGTGATGCTGGACAACGGCGTGTCCGCTTGACCGAAGGCCACGCAACCGGACTCGGTCAGCTCGGCCATCTCGGTCAGCACCGCGCCTTCCAGGCCCTTGGTCAGCGCCCCCATGGGGAACAGGCGCGACTGGTGCAGCTTCTTGGCGCGCAGCTTGAGCATTTCCACCAGGCCCTGCTCGTCCAGCACCGGGTCGGTGTCGGGCAGGCAGACCAGGCTGGTCACACCACCGGCCACGCTGGCGGCCATTTCGGAGGCCAGCATGCCTTCGTGCTCATGCCCCGGCTCACGCAGGCGCACGGCCAGGTCGACCAGACCGGGCAGCACCCACTGGCCGCTGGCGTCGATCACGCGGTCCGCCTCAAACCCCGCGGGCGCCTGGCCGATGGCCACCACCCGGCCGGTGGCCAGCGCCACATCACAGACCTGGTCAAAACCACGGGCCGGATCGATCACGCGGCCGTTTTGAATCAAGATTTTCATGGTTAATCACCCAATTGGCCACCAGCCCTTACCCAGCAAGCGCTAGCAGCTATCAAAAACATCTCTACCAGTGCGCAGTGCCACCCTGCCCCACGCCACCGCCCCCTTGCGCGGGGGACACCGAGCTAGGGCCGCCCCGACGCGATGGTGTCGTCCCCCTTCCCGCTGCAGCGCAGCGAGAGAAGGGGGAAGCGGCACAGCCGCTCAGGGGGATGGCCTGAGGCATCAGGCCTCATTCCCCGCCACGATGGACATCACCGCCATGCGCACCGCGATGCCGAAGGTCACCTGCGACAGGATCACGGCCTGCGGGCCGTCGACCACGGCGGAGTCGATCTCCACGCCGCGGTTGATAGGGCCGGGGTGCATGACGATGGCATCGGGCTTGGCCAGCTGCAGGCGCTTTTCGGTCAGGCCGAAGCTCTTGAAATACTCCTGGCTGGACGGCAGCAGTGCGCCGCTCATGCGCTCGTTCTGCAGGCGCAGCATGATGATGACGTCGCAGTCCTTGATGCCCTCTTCCAGGTTGTGGAAGACGCGAACGCCCATGCTGGCCAGATCGGCAGGCACCAGGGTGCGGGGGCCCACCACGCGCACTTCGGCCGCGCCCAGGGTGGTCAGCGCATGGATGTCCGAGCGCGCCACGCGCGAGTGCAGCACGTCGCCCACAATCGCCACGCGCAGGTTGGAGAAATCTTTTTTGTAGTGACGGATGGTGTACATGTCCAGCAAACCCTGCGTGGGGTGTGCGTGGCGACCGTCACCGGCATTGACCACGTGCACGTGGGGGGCCACGTGCTGGGCGATCAGGTACGGCGCGCCCGACTCACTGTGGCGCACCACAAAGATGTCGGCGGCCATGGCGCTCAGGTTGTCGATGGTGTCCAGCAGCGTCTCGCCCTTGCTGGCCGAGCTGCGCGCGATGTCCAGGTTGAACACGTCGGCCGACAGGCGCTTGGCGGCAATTTCAAACGTGGTGCGGGTGCGCGTGCTGTTCTCGAAGAACAGGTTGAACACGCTCTTGCCGCGCAGCAGCGGCACTTTCTTGACTTCGCGGTCGTTGACGCTGACGAAGTTGCTGGCCGTGTCCAGGATGTGGGTCAGGATGTCCTTGGACAGCCCTTCGGTGGACAGCAGGTGGATCAGCTCGCCGTTCTTGTTCAGTTGGGGGTTGCGCTTGTACAGCACGTTATGCCTCTTTGACTTCAAATTGGAAGGTGCCGTCTTCTGTGCGCGCCAGCGCCAGCGACTGGCTGGCGGGCAGCGCCACACGCGCGGCGGCAAATTCGGCGGCCACGGGCAGCTCACGGCCGCCGCGGTCCACCAGCACGGCCAGGCGCACGCAACCGGGGCGGCCATAGTCGTACAGCTCGTTGAGGATGGCGCGCACCGTGCGGCCGGTGTAGAGCACATCGTCCAGCACCAGGATGTCGGCGCCGTTCACGTCGAAGTCCAGCTGGGTCTGCACGCTCTGCGCCATGCCGCGCTGGGCGAAGTCGTCGCGGTGCAGGGCCGAGGACAGCACGCCCGGCTTGCCGGCCAAGCCCAGGTCCTTGTGCAGGCGCTCGACCAGCCAGGCGCCGCCGGAGGCCACGCCGGCCAGCTGGGTGTTCGGGCCCATCAGGCTGCGCACGCCACGCAGCAGTTCACGGTACAGGGCTTCGGCGTCCAGGACCAAAGAACCAGCGGAAAGACTCATGGAAGACTCCTCAAAAATTGCTCCAGGATGATGCAGGCCGACGCGGCATCGGCATCCTTGGCACCACTGGCCAGGGCCTCGGTGGTGCTGTAGCGCTCATCTACTTCATACACCGGCAGGCGGAAGCGGCCGCGCAGCTGGCGCCCGAACTTCAGCGCCCGGGCCGTGTTCTCGTGCGGCGCACCGTCCGGGTGGTAGGGCACGCCGATCACCAGGGCCTGGGGCTGCCATTCCCGGATCAGTTGCTCGATCGCCGCAAAGCGCGCATCCGCGCCCTCGGCCTTGATGGTCGGCAGGGGACTGGCACCGCCAAACACGCGGTTGCCCGAGGCCGCCCCGGTGCGCTTGGTGCCGAAATCGAAGGCCAGGAACTGCTGGATGTGCGCAGGAAAATCCACGGCCTGTACAGCAGCGTTGCTGGGCCGTGGGGACGAAGTCTCGGGGTTCATGCGTGTCCTGCTTCGGGCGACAGCATCCAGGGCTGCAGCCCCAGCAGGCCCAGGGCCTTGTTGTAGCGGTCTTCGGCGGGGGTGTCGAAGATGACCTGGGGGTCGGCGTCCACGGTCAGCCAGGCGTTCTCGCCCAGCTCGGACTCCAGCTGGCCTTCGCCCCAGGAGGCGTAGCCCAGCGTGACCAGCACGCGGCGCGGGCCGGCGCCGTTGGCGATTGCCTCCAGCACGTCCTTGGAGGTGGTCATCTCCAGGCCGCCGGGAATGGCCAGGGTGGACGCGTAGGCGGATTCATCGGCCTCGGCGCCCTCGATCAGGATGGGGTCGTGCAGCACGAAGCCGCGGTCGGTCTGCACCGGACCGCCCTTGAAGACCAGGTCTTCGCGCAGGTCCTCGCGCCCCAGGGGCAGGTCGATCTTGTTGAGCAGGGATTGCAGGCTCAGCGTGGAGGGCTTGTTGATGATCAGCCCGAGCGCGCCGCGCTCGTTGTGCTCACACAAATACACCACGCTGCGAGAAAACGACTCATCTTCCAGACCGGGCATGGCGATCAGGAAGTGGTGCGTCAGATTGATAGGCGCAGATTCAGCGGGCATAAGCCGGCATTTTAGCGGCGAACCACCGACCTGCCCGGGGCGCGCACGATGTCCTTGGGCCGGGCGCTGCAGCGCCAGGGTTTTTCAGAAAAAAGAGCTGCCTGCGCTGAATAAACAAGGACTTCACATACTTTCATACACGAATCCCTTGAAAAACCAGCGCTTGCAGCTCTTTTTATCGAAGCACACACACGTCAGCCATCGACCGCCTCGGCACCAGCGGATTCCGCCGCCAGCGGCAGCGGCTTGCCGACGGCATAGTGGTGCACCAGTCCCATCAGCTCCTCATCCGAATACGGCTTGCCCAGGTAGTGGTTGGCGCCCAGCTCCATGGCCAGATCGCGGTGCTTTTGCGCCATGCGCGAGGTGATCATGATGATGGGCAGGTGCTGCAGCCGCGCCTGCGCGCGGATGTTGCGCAGCAGGTCGAACCCGTCCATGCGCGGCATCTCGATGTCCGACAGCACCACGCAGGGCAGCTCTTCCTGCAACTGCTCCAACGCCTGCAGGCCATCGGCCGCCGTGACCACGCGGTAGCCCTCGCGCTGCAGCAGGCGCTGCGAGACACGGCGCACGGTGATGGAGTCGTCCACCACCATCACCAGGGGCACCTGGCTGGCGGCCTGCATCCCGGACAGCGGCGCCTGCGGCGCCATCGCATGCTGCAGCTGCTGGGCCGCCTGCGCGTCCAGCAAGGCCGGCAGGCCCGCACCCAGCTGGCGAATCTGCGTGCCATACACGGCCGTCAGCGCCACCGGGTTGTAAATCAGCACCACCGCCCCGGAGGCCAGCACCGACATGCCGGTCAGCCCCGGCAGGCGCGACATCTGCGCCCCCAGGTGCTTGACCACCACTTCCTGGTGGCCCAGCACTTCGTCCACGTGCAGCGCAATACGCTGCGAGGCGCTGCGGCAGATGACCACCGGGCGCGTCTTGCCGGCACCGACCTCGAGGCTGCGTGGCGACTGGCTCCACACCGCGCCGGCCCAGAAGAAGGGCACGCGGTCCTCGCCATCGACCAGCTCGCCGGTGCGGTA
The DNA here is from genome assembly GCF_036541385.1 of Comamonas sp. GCA5. Taxonomy (NCBI): domain Bacteria; kingdom Pseudomonadati; phylum Pseudomonadota; class Betaproteobacteria; order Burkholderiales; family Comamonadaceae; genus Comamonas; species Comamonas sp. GCA5. The sequence continues at coordinate 19,544 of NZ_JAZHFR010000032.1, forward strand.
GGCCGCCTCCAGGTCTGCCAGGCTGACGCGGCGCACCACCTCGACCAGGCTGGCGGGCACCCCCACCGAGAACTCACCCGCGCGCAGCATCACCACCTGCGTCACGGCCGTGGTCAGCGGCAGCACCAGGCGGAAGGACGAGCCCTGCCCATCCTGGGTCACGGTCTCGATGCGTCCCCCCAGGGCCTGGACTTCCGAGCGCACCACGTCCATGCCGATGCCGCGGCCGGACACGCCAGTCAGTTGCTCGGCCGTGGTGAAGCCCGGCATGAACACCAGTTGCGCCGCGCGGGCGGCATCCACCGTTTCCTCGGCCGTGATCAGGCCACGCTCCAGCGCCTTGTCGCGGATGCGCGCCACGTTCAGGCCGGCGCCGTCGTCGCTGACGCGGACGGCCACGTCGTTGCCTTCCTGCTGTACGTGCACCTGGATGCTACCCGTGACCGGCTTGCCCGCAGCCACACGCTCCTCGGGGGTCTCGATGCCATGGTCCACGCAGTTGCGCAGCAGGTGCTCGAAGGCCGGCACCATGCGTTCCAGCACGCCGCGGTCCATCTCGATGGTGCCGCCGGACAGGCCCAGCTTCACCTGCTTGCCGGTTTCCTTGGCCGTCAGGCGCACCACGGCATACAGGCGCTCCGAGATCGCATCGAACTCCACCATGCGCGTGCGCAGCAGGTCGCGCTGCAGCTCGCGCGCCTGGCGGCCCTGGGCCACCAGATCGTCTTCCGCCCCCGCCACATCGCGCAGCAGGTTGCGCTGCACCGTGGCCACGTCGTTGACCGACTCGGCCATCATGCGGGTCAGCTCCTGCACCCGGGTGAAGCGGTCAAATTCCAGCGGATCGAAGTCCGCGCCAGCCTCCTTGGACAGCTGCATGCGCGACTGCATCTGGGATTCGGCCTGCACCTCGATGTCGCGCAGCTGGTGGCGCAGACGCTCGAGGTTGTGGGTCAGGTCGTTGAGCGAATGCTTGATGCTGCCCACCCGCTCATCCAGGCGCGAGCGGGCAATCATCACCTCGCCAGCCTCGTTGATCAGGCGGTCCAGCAGCTGCGCGCGCACGCGCACGGTCTGCTGCACGCCCTGGCGCACGCCACCGGCCAGCGCTGGCGGCGGCGCTTCGGGGGCCACGGCCACAGGCTGTGCCACGGCCGCCGGTGCGGGGGCGGCATCCACCACATTCGCCACCTGGGGCTGCGCCGCCGTGGCTGGTGGCACAGCATCGTCGGGCAATGCCCCCTCCAGGCTGCTGGCCACCGGTTCGATGCGGACCGGGGTTTCGGGGGCTTGCTCGCCCACCGCGCGCAACAGGCCGAAGCTGGCTTCCATGCTGTCCAGGCGCCCGAACAGCGGCTCGATCTGCTCGGTGGTGACCGTGTCGACATCCAGCGCCTCCAGCGCCGACTCCAGGCGGTGGGCCATTTCGCCCAGGCGCAAGGCACCAGCCAGGCGGGCGCTGCCCTTGAGGGTGTGCAATGCGCGCAGCAAGGTGCTGCGGGCTTCGAGCCGCGTCGGATGCCCTGCCCATTCCCGCATCGCGGCGCCCAACACGGGCAGCAGTTCCACCGCTTCCTCTTCAAAGATCGGGAACAGGTCCGGATCAATAACATCGAATGCATCGATGTCATCGTCGCCGTCCACCACAGCCTGGGGCATCGCGGCATCGGATGGCGGCACCAGCGGCGCACTGCGCTCCTGTGCCACGGCGGCAGCCTGCGGCAGGGGTTCGTCCACCTCGGCCGGTGCTTGCGCCGCGACCGGTGCGGGCGCCAGTTCCAGATTGGCTTGCAGCACGTCCTGCAAACGCTGCTGCACATCGGCCGAAGCCGTGCGCAGGAAGCCGGCCGCAAACTGGTGCAGCAAACCACGGATTTCCTCCGCTGCCTGCACAAACACCTGGACCTGCTCGGCCACACCGCAGGCCTGGGGCTCCACGTGCTGCAGCGCGGCTTCCAGCTTGCGTGCCAGGCCCGACAATGCCTGGAAGCCGACGGTGGCCGAGCTGCCAGCCAGCGAATGGGCCCACGCGATCACGGAATCGGGCTGGGCTTCCTCCAGGTTTTCCTGCCAGGCGGTCAGTGCATCCAGCAAACGGTAGGACCAGCCCTCGGCCTCGCTCAGATACACATTGAACAGGGGCAGGGGCACCGACAGATCCCCGATCTGCTTGACCTGCGCGGCAGGCGGCTCCGCTGGCGCTGCATCGGCTGCGGGGATGGCCGCGGGAGCAAAGGGCACCTCGTCCACCCCGGACAAGGTGAGCTCGGACTCGGACTCGGGATCGAGCTCGGCAGTGGCGGCCACATCCTCCAGCGTCACGGCTTCGGCGGTCGCCTCCACAGACTCCGCCACCTCGGACGGCGCGGGCCGCTCCACCACCTCTTCACGCGATGGCGCAACCGGCAAGATGGGCGCAGAGATGCCGTCGCCCGCCTCGTGCAACAGCGCATCGAACTCGTCAAAACTGATTTCCTCGGCCTGCGGCACCTCCATCGCACGGGCCTCGGGCTCCTCCAGCGCGGGCAGCGCCGCGACTGGTTCCTCCGCCCATGCCTCGGTCACGGCCTCCGGCGCCAGCGGCGCAGCAGCCTCCGCCGTCACGGGCACGTCGCCGGACAATGCTGCCACGTCCAGGCTGTCGAACGCAGCCGGTGGCGCTGCCTCGGCAGCCTCGATCAACGCTGGCGCACTGGCCGTCAGGTCCTCGAGGTCCAAGGCCTGCGCTGTCGACCACTGTGCCGCATCGACCTCGGCCACCGGCGGTGCCACATCCGTAGCTGCCGCGCCCTGCACCGCCTGCCTGTCCAGCGGAATGAAACGGGCGTCCAGGCGCATGGCATCGGCACTGGCGCGAAACGGTGCGGACTGCCAGTGCTGGTCCGCCTGGGCTTCGATCGCTCCGACCCAGGCCTCGAACGCATCCAGCGCCTGGCCAGACAGCTGCCGCATGGGTTCGGGCATGGCTTTTTGCTCGGCCAACCAGGCGTTGAGCATCTGCTCCATCGCCCAGCCGGCTTGCCCAAAATCGTCGAGCCCCACCATGCGCGAGCTGCCCTTGAGCGTGTGGAACGCACGGCGCAGCACCGTTTGCTCGCTCAGATTGGAAGGCTCCTCGGCCAGGGCCTGCAAGGCCGTCCGGCCATTGGCCACCACTTCGCGGGCCTCTTCCAGGAAAATGCCCAACAGTTCCTCGTCCGTGTCATCCGGCTGCACCTGCAGCGCGGGCGCGGGGACCGCCACGGCCTGGACGTCCGCCACAGGCTGTACGACCGCTGCCACGGATTCCTCGGTGGTGCCGGTGGGTGGCGGTTGCACAGCCTCTGGGGCCGCCGCAAGGGCCACCTGGGGATGCAGTTGGGTCTGCGGCACCGCCAATTCCACGGGAGGGGGGCTCTGTGGCTCGCGGGCCTGCATGGCCTCTCGGGCGGCGGGACCATCCCCATCGCTGGCACGGGGGCGCACACGCCCCATCAATAGCTTCAGCTCCCCCTCTTGCTCATCAAACTCGTAGAGCTTGCGCGCCAGGTTGCGCTGGTAGCTGAGCATGTCGATCAGAAAACCCAAGGCGCCCAGGCTGTTGCCCATTTTGTCGAACAGGCGGTGCTGTTCGTCCTCCGGCACCTGCTCGGTCTGCAGGCGCTCCACGTTCTGGCGCATGCGCACCATGGCCTGCGAGGCCTGGTCCAGCCCCAGGACCGACAGCACGCCACGCATCTGCGACAAATGCGCCGCCACCGGCGCCAGCACCGCCGTGTCGGCAGGGTTGCGAAAATACTGGTCCAGCAGTTTTTCGGCATCGGCCAGGGTGCCACGCAACTCGCCCACCACGCTGCCCATGGTCTGCTGGTCGCTGACCTGGCGGTACAGCTGCTCCATCCAGGGCTCCAGCGGCTGGGCCGGTTGCCCGGCCTGCACCTGGAGCAGACGGCCCGCCAAGGTGTCGGCATGCGAAGCCATCGCATCGTCAGCTATGTCCAGCGAGGCGAAGGCCGCCTGCAGGTACAGCACGGCCGTGGCCACCTCCATCGCCACTTCCGGCGACGGCGACTGGGCCTGGGTGGCCACGCTGTGCACCACCTGCATCAAGGCCCTGGCCAGGGGCAGGCTGCCCGGATGCAGCTTGACCAAGGAATCGCAGACCAGGGTGAATTGGTCCACGGCAGGTTTGCATTTCTGGACATCCCCCCCGGCCAGGGCAGACCAGACTTCGGTGGCCGTCGCAATCCGCTTGCGCGCCTGGGCCAGCAGGTGGGGGTCGAAACGGCCAAACCGCGGTTGTTCGTAATTGACGACCGCATGGCGCTGCAGGTCAAAGGCCTCGTGCACCGCACGCCAGACCACGGCCGCGGCCTGCCCTGGGTGTCCTTCCTGCGCCGCCTGGGCACAGAAAAACAGCATGTCCTGCAGCAGCCGCTCGGGTGCGACGGGATCGCTTTTGGCCAGGGCTGCACTCACCGTCAACAGCCGCGAGGCCACACGTTTGGTGTAGATGTCGGGCTTGAGCAGGCCGTGCGCCATCGCATCGAAAAACGCCGCGGCCACCTTCCAGAAGATGCGCATCTGCACATCGGTCTGGGCCTGGGCAAAACCCAGGCAGATTTCCCGCATGCGCTCGCCAGCGGGGGCCACCTCACTGCCCTTGACGATCTGCAAGACCGACGTATCCAGCACCTTGCGGGGCTCGGGGCCATAGCCCAGCGGCGACACCTCGTACGGCAGCGCCGGGTCGCGCAGCCGGCGTTCCACTGGCCACAGGTCGGCCGGGTGCACCTTGGTGTGGTTGCCGAACAAGGCCTGCACGTCGCGGTACTGCGGGAACAGCGCCACGGCAGACACCGGCTTGCCAGCCAGCACCGACTCCAGGAACTCCAGCAAGGCAAAGCTGGCTTTTTCCAGGGTCAAGGCCACGGCCTCGGTGCAGTCTGCGGGTTGCTGCACATAGTGCTGCATCGCCGTTTCCATGGCCCGCAGCAACAGCGCGGCCTGGGGCATGCCCACCATGTCGAGGGCACCGCTGGACTGGTGCAGCTGCTGCTTGGCCATGCGCAAGGGACTGCTGTCCAGCGCCGCCAGGTCCGAATCGCGGGCCTCTTCGGCCTCGCGCACAAAACGACGCGTCGCCTTGACGGCTGCGTCCATCGACTTGCGCAGTTCATCAAGCACCCAGGCCAGCGGTCCGAGATCCCGGTCGCTCTGGGAAACATGCCCGATCGGTGCGGTGGCTTCAGTTGGTGACATGGTTCATCCTTGGCTTCTCCCAGCCGCAATCCTGTGCGCCGCGCCTCATCCGTCGCGCTGCACGTCAGTCAATCTTGAATCGCGCCACCGACTGGCGCAGCTCCTCGGCCATGTGCGCCAAGTCACGCACCTGCTGGGCAGTGGTGCGCGTACTTTCGCCGGTCTGCTCGGTCACCGCAAAAATGTGCTGGATGTTGCCAGCCACATCGTTGGCCAGCTCGGCCTCGCTCTGGGTGGTGTGCGCAATCTGCTCGATCAGCTCGGCCAGACGGCGTGACACGCTGTCAATCTCCGACAAGGCCGTGCCCGCAGAGTCTGACAGACGCGCGCCTTCGACCACACCCTGGGTCGACCGCTCCATCGCCGCCACCGCATCCTGGGTGTCGGTCTGAATCGTTTTCACCAGCACCGAAATCTGCCGCGTCGCATCCGCGGAGCGTTCCGCCAGGCGCTGCACTTCTTCCGCCACCACGGAGAAGCCGCGCCCGGCCTCCCCTGCCGACGCAGCCTGGATGGCGGCGTTCAAGGCCAGCACGTTGGTCTGCTCGGTAATGTCCGAGATCAGCTCGGTGATTTCACCGATCTCCTGCGAGGATTCACCGAGGCGCTTGATGCGCTTGGAGGTTTCCTGAATCTGGTCACGGATGGCGTTCATACCGCCAATCGTGTTCTGCACCGCCTGCTGCCCCTGCTCGGCCGCCAGCAGCGACTGGCGTGCCACCGTGGCCGACTCCTGGGCCTGGCCCGACACCGTCGTGATGCGGGAGGCCATGTCCAGAATCGACTGCCCGGTTTCTCGAATCTCACGCAGCTGCTCGCCGAGGTCGCCAGCAGCTCCGACGAGGTGCTGTCCACCTGGGCCGTGGTCTGGGCCACGCGGGTCGCCGTGTTCTGCACGCTGCCCACCAGCAGCCGCAGCTCTTCCACCGTGTAGTTCACCGAGTCGGCAATCGCACCGGTGATGTCCTCGGTCACCGTGGCTTCCTGCGTCAGATCCCCTTCCGCCACGTTCTGCAGCTCATTCATCAAGCGCAAGATGGCGGCCTGGTTGGCGTCATTGACGCGCTTGGCCTCCTGCTCCTGGCGCCGTGCATCGCGTTGCTGCTGCTCGGCCAGCTCCTGGCGTTGGCGGCTGTCCAGCAGTTGCACGCGGGAAATGCCCACACCGCACACCAGCACGAACAGGCCCAGCAGCACCAGCAGAGCCATTTGGCCGGCGGACATACCCGCCTGCTCCGACAGCTTGTTCTGCAGGTTTTCCAGCTGCGAGCGCAGCAGCTCGCTGTCACCGATGATGGAGTTCTGCGCCTCGCGGGCAGCCACCAGGCCTTGCAGATTGGTCAGGATCGAGGTCGCCTGGGTCCGTGTCTGCTCATACTCCTGCAGCATGGCCTTGAGCTGCTCACGCACCTGCCCATCGCGCGCCGGCGACAGGCGCAGCTCCGGGTTGCCTTGCAACAGCCCTTCGGCCAGCTCCTTGAACGAATTCAAGTCGCGCCCCAGCAAAAACACGGCCTCGGGGCTCACGCCATCGACCGTCTGGAATTCGTTGGCCGATTTGCCGATCCGCTGGGTCAGCATCAGCAACTGGCTGGATGCGGCAATCTCGGTGGCCGAGGCGCCGAGCTGCAGCTTGCTGTTGGCCACCGCCTCCGCCAGCTCCAGCAGCGTGGAGGACTGTCGGTTGATCGAACGCAGGGCATCCCCTGCCTGGATCAGCACGGCTTTTTGCGCAAGCACCGCCTGCGCATTCTTTTCCGCACGCTGGGCCAAGGCGCTGACGGACCCCAGATCCTGCTCGAACGCGGTATCCACGCTTTGCACGCCCAGTTCGGCATCGCCCTGTGTCAAGGCACGCACATTGCGCCCCAGCACGCTGGCACTGTCTTGCAGCTCCACAAACGCGCTCTCCTTGCCCAGCAAGGCCTGCGTCACCGATTTGGCCAAACGCTGCGACTGCATCAGGGACTGCCCCGTGGCGGCCAGCTGCTTGGCGGAGCGGTCCGCCTGCTGCAGCACCCAGCCGGCCACCAGGGCCAGCAGCAACACCCCGAGCGCCAGCATGGTCAGCAGGCGGCGCTGGTGCGTGGCGGCAGGTGCAGGGCCCAGCAAGGGCAGCTCGATGCTGCTCTGCTCCAGCGTCAAGTCATCCATCAGGTCCGTGTCCTGGACACTCTGCAGGGTATCTGCCGTCAGCGTGTGCTGGCTGGAATCCTCCGTCGCTGCCGCTGCCACCGCCTCATTCTTTTCGCCGGACCTGCGACGAAAAATACTCCCGACCTGCTGGATAAAAGACATGCTCGTCCTCGAAGAATCAATGGATCAGATGCGTATGCTCAAGAATTCCGGGGTCTGGACCAGGTGGTGCAACTGCAGTACCTGCCACACGGCCCCAGCGCTGTCGGCATAGCTGGCACTCACCATACCCGCAGCCAAGGGACCTGCGCCCTGCGGCACCTCAACACCCTCGGAGATAAAGTCATCCACGCCACGCAGGCCCATCAAGCGGTCCACCACCAGGGCGGCATTCACCTGCAGGGTGGGATTGACCGCCAGCAGGCTGACTTCGTGCAGGGACTGCTCGGTGCGTTCCACCGGGTGCCCCAGAAAGGCACACAGATCGACCACCCCGGCCAGGGTGCCGCGCAGGTTGGCCACCCCCCAGAACCAGGGCAGCGTGTAAGGCACGCGCAGCACGCCCGACCAGGAGAAGATCTCCCCGGCCTGCTCCAGCGGCAGCAAATAATTGCGTCCACCGGCCTGGATAGCGAGCCAGCGGGCGCTGCGGGACGTGTTGCTGCGCGCCGCCTGCAAGCGCTCAGCCAGGCGCGTTTGAAGATCGCGCAGCGCTTGTCGGTTGGCCATAGGTCACCGCCTCACGCGTTGTTCAGGGCTGCAATCTTGGCCTGCAGTTCCGCAGGGTTCACGGGCTTGGTGATGTAGTCACGCGCGCCCTGGCGCAAGCCCCAGACCTTGTCGGTCTCCTGGTTCTTGCTGGTGCACATGATGATGGGCACATCGGCGTATTTGTTGTCGCGGGCGATCGAGCGCGTGAGCTGGAAACCGTTTTGCCCGGGCATGACCACGTCCATCAGGATCAGGTCGGGCTTTTCCTCGCCCAGCCGCTGGATCGCCTCCTGCGCATTCTCCGCTGTGCGCACGCTATAGCCCTGCTTTTGCAGCAGGTCCGTCAAGAACATAAGCTCCGTCTTGGAGTCATCCACGACCAACACCTTCTCGATAGGCATATGCCTCTCCTCTCGTTGTATTTTTCAGGGGGCCGAGTCAGGCGGCGCGTCCAAACTGTTGCACAGCCTGCAGCAACTGATCCTTGGAGAACGGCTTGGTGAGGTATTCCTGGCACCCCACCATCCTGCCGCGGGCCTTGTCGAAGACGCCGTCCTTGGAAGACAGCATCACGATCGGCGTGTCCGAAAAATGGGCATTGCGCTTGATGATGGCGCAGGTCTGGTAGCCATCCAGCTTGGGCATCAGGATGTCGCAAAAAATCAGCTGCGGCTGAAAGTCGTTGACCTTGGCCAGCGCATCGAAACCATCCTCAGCCAGAAGCACCTCGTGCCCCCCTTGCTTGAGGAAGATCTCAGCACTGCGGCGGATCGTATTGCTGTCATCGACAACCAGCACCTTGAACGATGCGTTTGCTGCACTCAATTGGCACCCCTTGAGTTAGTGGAACTCCCCAGCAGGGCTACACGCTCCCTGCCTACCTCTCAAATTTCGACCATCTCAAAGTCTGATTTGCCCACCGCGCATTCGGGGCAGGTCCAGTCATCGGGAACATCTTCCCAGCGCGTTCCGGCCGGAATGCCATGTTCGGGGTCGCCCACCGACTCGTCGTACATCCATCCGCAAATCAAACACATCCAAGTTTTAGGGTCGGCCACAGCTTAAAGTCGCATCCAATAGAATGCAACGATTGTATATAGCCGCCTGCCGCTCCCCTCTTGACAGACAGGCGGCCATTGGGACAACGCATGGCCTTTCAGCCCCCCGCAGTTCCAACTGCACCAAACACCCCCGAAGATTCCGAAGCCGCCCTGGCACAGCCAATGTGCGTGATGAGTTTCAACGCCTGCGACCCCAGCGGTGCCGGCGGTCTGACGGCCGACATCACCACCATCGCCTCTGTGGGCGGCCATCCGGTGGCCGTGGTGACGGGCGTCGTCGTGCGCGATACCAGCCACGTGTTCTCGCACTCCGCCATCGACGATGAAACCGTCACCGACCAAGCGCGCGCCGTGCTGGAAGACATTCCCGTGCGGGCCATCAAGGTCGGCTTTGCCGGCAGCCCCGCCAACCTGGCGGCGATTGCCGAGCTGGCCAGCGACTACCCGGACATTCCCATCGTCAGCTACATGCCCGACCTGTCCTGGTGGCAGGGTGATGGCCTGGAAGAGTACCTGGATGCCTTTCAGGCTCTTGTCATGCCTCAAACCTCGGTGTTGGTTGGCAACCACGGCACGCTCAGCCGCTGGCTGCTGCCGGACTGGTCGCAAAGCCGTCCGCCCAGCGCCCGCGACATCGCCAAGGCCGCCGAGGCCCTGGACGTGCCCTTCGTGCTGGTCACCGGCATCCCCCTGCCCGACCAGTACATCGACAACGTGCTGGCCTCGACCGAGACCGTGATTGGCAGCAGCAAGTTCGAGATGTTCGACGGCAGCTTCCACGGCGCGGGCGACACGCTGTCGGCGGCGCTGACGGCGCTGCTGGCCGCGGGCAACGACCTGGGCGCGGCCGCGCAGGACGCACTGGAATACCTGGACCACAGCCTGGGCAGCGGCTTTCGCCCGGGCATGGGTCAACTGATACCCGACCGTATGTTTTGGGCGCAGCCCGATGACGCTGCCGAAGCCGCCGAAAGCGACGAAGATAGCGCGCAACCCCCGACTGACGCCCCACCTGCGGACGACGAACCGCCGCCGCTGGAAGGCTTCGAGATGCATCCCCATGACACCAAACACTGATCTGAATCTCCCCCTGTTCGAGCGCGCCAAGACCATCATCCCTGGTGGCGTGAACTCCCCGGTGCGTGCCTTCAATGCCGTGGGCGGCACGCCGCGCTTTGTGCAGCGCGCGCAAGGCGCCTACTTCTGGGACACCAACGACCAGCAGTTCGTCGACTACATCGGCAGCTGGGGCCCGATGATCCTGGGCCACGGCCACCCCGAGGTGATCGCCACCGTGCAGGCGGCCGTGCTGGAAGGCTTCAGCTTTGGCGCGCCGACCGAGCGCGAAGTGGTGCTGGCCGAGAAGATCCGCGAGCTGGTGCCGTCCATGGAGATGCTGCGCATGGTGTCTTCCGGCACCGAGGCCGGCATGAGCGCCCTGCGCCTGGCGCGCGGCTACACCGGCCGCAACAAGATCATCAAGTTCAACGGCTGCTACCACGGCCACGCCGACTCCCTGCTGGTCAAGGCCGGCTCGGGCCTGGCCACGTTCGGCGCTTCGTCGTCGGCCGGTGTGCCGGCCGATGTGGTCAGGGACACCATCGTGCTGGAGTACAACGATGTGGCCCAGCTGGAGGAAGCCTTCGCCAAGATCGGCAACGAGGTGGCCTGCGTGATCCTGGAGCCGATCGCCGGCAACATGAACTTCGTGCGCGCCTCGGTCGAGTTCACCCGCCGCATCCGCGAGCTGACGCAGGAACACGGCGCGCTGATGATCTACGACGAGGTGATGACGGGCTTCCGCGTCGCCCTGGGCTGCGCGCAAAGCCTCTACGCCCAGCACATCGAGGGCTTTGTGCCCGACCTGACCGTGCTGGGCAAGGTGATTGGCGGTGGCATGCCCATGGCGGCCTTCGGCGGGCGGCGCGAGATCATGCAAAAGCTCTCGCCCCTGGGCCCGGTCTACCAGGCCGGCACGCTGTCGGGCAACCCGATTGCCACGGCCTGCGGCCTGAAGACGTTGGAGCTGATCAGCCAGCCCGGCTTCCATGCCGAGCTGCACCTCAAGACCGGCCACCTGATGCAGGGCCTGAAGGCCGAGGCGGACGCCGCCGGCATTCCCTTCAGCATCGACTGGCAGGGCGGCCTGTTCGGCTTCTACCTGCTGCCCGAGCTGCCCAGCACCTACCACGCGGTGATGAAGACCGACGGCGCGCTGTTCAACAAGTTCTACCACGGCATGCTGGCGCGCGGTCACTACTTCGCCCCGGCGCTGTACGAGGCCGGCTTTGTGAGCAGCGCCCACACCGAGGCCGACATCGAACGCACGGTGGAAGCCGCCCGCGCGGTGTTCCAGACGCTGTAAGCGTTTTTTCACCCCCTGGCGCCCGCCCCGCACGCTGCCGCGTCGCGGGGCGTTGTTTTTAGCGCGGCGGCTGAAAATCCTTTTTCATCTGCTCGACCGCCGCGCGCGTCACGCAATCGGGGGCGTGGTCGTTGACCATGCCCATGGACTGCATGAAGGCGTAGACCGTGGTGGGGCCGACGAACTTCCAGCCGCGCTGCTTCAGGGCCTTGGCCAGGGCCTGGGATTCGGCCGTCTGCGCCAGCAGCGCCGTCCCCTCGCCGGGTGTGGCGGGCGCAAAGCGCCAGAAGAAGGCGGCCAGCGAGCCTTCCTGCGCCACCATCTCCACGGCGCGGGCGGCGTTGTGGATCACGGCTTCGATCTTGCCGCGGTGCCGCACGATGCCAGCATCCTGCAGCAGGCGCTGTACATCGGTGTCCGTGAAGCGGGCCACCTGGTGAAAGTCGAACTGCGCAAAGGCGGCGCGGAAGTGGTCGCGCTTTTGCAGGATGGTGTACCAGCTCAGGCCGGACTGGAAAGCTTCCAGGCTGATCTTCTCGAACAGCCGGCGGTCGTCCGCCACGGGAAAGCCCCATTCATGGTCGTGGTAGTGGATGTAGCGGTCGGTGGCCAGGCACCAGCTGCAACGCGAGTGGCCGTCGGGGCCGGGTCCAGAGGGAATCATGCAAAGCGCTCCTTGGCGGCCACTGTAAAGCAAACAGGGCCAGCCAAAAACCCAGCGTCTGGCGAGGTGGGTTTTTCAAAAGCATAGCTATTAGCGCGCGATGAACAATGTTTTCAAATGCTTTTCGCACGGAAACGTTGATCTACCTTGCGCCAAGCGCTCACGTTTAGCAAGCACCGCCGCCACGCCTGCACACTGCGGCAGGTGGAGGGGCACGGCGGCCTGGGCCAGGGCAGGCTGCCCGCGGGGGCTAGTCCGGCATCACCGCCCCGCTGGCAGGCGCCAGTCCTAGGCCTGGGCTAGGCGCGAATGGCGCATGCCGTAGCCCACATAGATCAGCACGCCCAGCGCCATCCAGCCCACAAAGCGCAGCCAGGTCAGCGTGGTCAGGTTCAGCATCAGATAGACGCACAGCAGCGCCGACAGCGCGGGCAGCGCGGGCGCCAGGGGCACGCGGTAGCCGCGCGCCTGCGGGTTCTTGCGGCGCAGCACCAGCACGCCCAGGCTGACCAGCACGAAGGCCGACAGCGTGCCGATGTTGATCATCTCTTCCAGCAGCTCCACCTTGGTGAAGCCGGCCAGCACCGCCACCACCGCCCCCACGGCCAGCTGCAGGCGCACCGGCGTCTTGCGGGTGCTGGAGGTCACGCCCCAGCTGCGCGGCAGCAGGCCGTCACGGCACAGCGCCAGCAGCACGCGCGAGCTGCCCATCAGCAGCACCATGACCACGGTGGTCATGCCGATCAGCACGCCGACCGAGATGACCTGCGCCGCCCAGCCCGCGCCCACGGCGATGAAGGCCGTGGCCAGCGAGGGGTTCTCGGCCTTGGCCAACTCGGTGTAGGGCACCATGCCGGTCAGGGCCAGCGTCACCAGGATGTAGAGCACCGTCACCAGCGCCAGTCCGCCCAGGATGCCGCGCTGCAAGGTGCGCTGTGGGTCCTTGACCTCCTCGGCCGAGGTGGCCACCACATCGAAGCCCAGGAAGGCGAAGAACACCAGCGCGGCGCCCGACACCACCCCCAGCCAGCCGTACTGGCTGGGCGCGGCACCAAACAGCCAGGCCAGCATGGGCTGACCCCAGGCGTCGCCCGTCACCCCGTGCGCCACCACCGGCGGCTGGGCCGGCGGCACAAAGGGCGTGAAGTGGTCGGGGTTCATGTAGCTGAAGCCCACCACGATGACAAACAGGGTGATGGCGATCTTGACCAGTGTGAACACGTTGTTGACCCGCGCCGACACCTGGGTGCCGGCAATCAGCAAGCCCGTGAACACGGCGACGATGAAGAACGGCCCCCAGTTCAGCGACAACGCGCCCAGCTGCAGGGTCTGGGGGATGTCCACCCCGGCCGTCGAGAACACCGCCGACAGGTAGATGCCCCAATACTTGGCAATCACGGCGGCAGCGGAAATCATCTCCAGCAGCAGGTTCCAGCCAATGATCCAGGCCAACCCCTCGCCCAGGGTCAGGTAGGTGTAGGTGTAGGCACTGCCGGTGACCGGGACGTTGGAGGCGAACTCCGCGTAGCACATGATGGCCAGTGCGCAGGTGAAGGCCGCTAGGATGAAGGAGAAGATCACCGCCGGGCCGGCGAAGGTGCCCGCCGCGCGCGCGCCCACCGAGAAGATGCCTGCGCCCACGGCCACCGCCATGCCCAGGATGATCAGGTCAAAAGTGCCCAGCGTGCGCTTGAGCTGTCGCCCTGGTTCGTCGGCATCGGCCAGTGCCTGTGCGACGGTCTTGGTTCGTAACCACTGCATGCAAACCCTTTGGGCCGCCCACCACCGCGCACGGCGCAGGCGGCCATATCGTTTCAAAACGACCATCCTAGGGATTACCCTTGGCCGCGCACAAAGCCTGCGCTTACGCCCTGTGGAGCGCTTGATTTTTGCAACGGCCGCTGCAGCCCGGGCACAGGCACGTTAGCGCGCACCGACACTCAAAAAACCTGCTTCACACTTTCAAAATGCCACTGCAGACTGCAAGAAAATATCGCTGCGCGCAAAAAATCGCACCCAACGGCGACAGGGATCGAGATCGGCACCTTCGCTGACAGGGGACGGGGCGGGGGCTGGCCGCCAGTCCCTGCCCCGCTCTGCCACCAGGGGCCGCGGGCTGCGGTGCACCACGTGCCCACCACCGCGCACCGCCAGGGGCGTGCGGCCCGGCGCAAACACCCAGGCCCCGGCCTGCGTGGACCCTGCCTAGGGCTGGGGCGCGGGCAGGGCAAGGATCCACTGCGCCATCAGTACCGCCTGCTCCGGCGTCACCTGCGGGTGGCGCGGCATGATGGTGCGGCCCCAGACGCCGACACTGCCCTCGCGGATCTTGCCGGCCAGGTACTCGGGGGCATCGCTGCGGCCCTGGTAGCGCTGCGCCACCTCGGCCAGGCTGGGGCCCACAAACTTGCGGTCCACCCCGTGGCAGCGCATGCAGTCACTGCCTTGCACCAGGCGCTGGCCCTGCACCAGCTCGGGCCGCTGCTGCGCCACGGCCTCGGTCTTGGCCGCCGTGGCCTGGTCCGAGGGCGTGCCGATGTACAGCCGCACGCCCAGATTCAGCAGCCCCAGCACCACCAGGATCATGCCAATGATGATGACCCAGGCCAGCCACTTGGGGCGCTGCACCGGCTCGTCGTCGTAGTCCTGCATGGATACGCTTCCTTCTTCCTCAAAACAAAAACGGCACGGAGGCCGAAACCACCATGCCGAGTGTGCAATGCCTGGCCCAAGCTGGGTTCCAGCAGGGGCTTGGCCGGCCGTGCCGTGCGCGCAGCCCGCCACAGAGGAGCAATCGGGCGCAGCATCCATCCCGATGACCGTCGCCGCGCAACGGCGTGGGATGGGCCTCACGCGCGCCAAGCGGCGCGGTTCCGTGCGATCAGTGGCGGAAGTGGCGCACGCCGGTGAAGACCATGGCCACACCGCGCTCGTTGGCGGCGTCGATGACTTCCTGGTCGCGCATGGAGCCACCGGGCTGGGCCACGCAGGTCGCGCCCGCGTCCACCACCACGTCCAGACCGTCACGGAACGGGAAGAAGGCATCCGACGCTACCACGGTGTTCTGCAGGCTCAGCTTGGCCGCTTCGGCCTTGATGGAGGCAATGCGCGCCGAATCCAGGCGCGACATCTGGCCCGCGCCCACGCCCATGGTCATGCCGTTCTTGCAGAAGACGATGGCGTTGGACTTGACGAACTTGGCCACCTTCCAGGCGAACAGCAGGTCTTGCAGTTCTTCTTGGGTAGGCTGCTTGATGGTTACGACCTTCAGCTCTTCCAGCTTCAACTCGTGGTTGTCAGCCGATTGCAGCAGCAAGCCCGAACCCACGCGCTTGGTTTCCAGTGCGTTGCGCACGCTGCCGTAGTTCTCTGGCAGGGCAATCTTCATCAAGCGCACATTGACCTTGGACTTGAAGATCTCCAGCGCTTCGGCTGTGAAGTCCGGGGCCATCAGCACTTCCACGAACTGCTTGGACACGGCTTCGGCCGCGGCCTTGTCCACGGGGCGGTTGAAGGCAATGATGCCGCCGAAGGCGCTGGTGGGGTCGGTCTGGAAGGCCTTGGAGTAGGCTTCAAAGGGGTTGGCACCAATGGCCACACCGCAAGGGTTGGCGTGCTTGATGATCACGCAGGCAGGCACGTCAAAGCTCTTGACGCATTCCCAGGCCGCATCGGCGTCGGCGATGTTGTTGTAGCTAAGCTCCTTGCCCTGCAGCTGCACGCCGGTGGCCAGCGAACCGGCTGCCGGGGCCAGGTCACGGTACCAGGCGGCCTGCTGGTGGCTGTTTTCACCGTAGCGCAGGTCTTGCACCTTGACGTACTGCTCGTTGAACTGGCCGGGGAATTCGGCACGGGCAGGCACGTAGTCTTCGCTCAACTTTTCGTCTTCAAACTTCACCGAAGACAGGTAGTTGCTGATGGCGCCGTCGTACTGGCTGATGCGGTTGAACGCTGCCACAGACAGGGCAAAGCGCAGCTTGTCCGACAGCTTGCCGGCAGCCTTCAGCTCGGCGATCACAGCCTCGTACTGGTCGGCCGCGGTGATCACGCCCACGTCCTTCCAGTTCTTGGCGGCCGAGCGCACCATGGCGGGACCACCGATGTCAATGTTCTCGATGGCGTCGGCCAGGGTGCAACCGGGCTTGGCCACGGTGGCTTCGAAGGGATAGAGGTTCACCACCAGCAGGTCGATGGTCTCGATACCGTGTTCCTTCAGGGCCGCCATGTGCTCAGGGACATCGCGGCGGGCCAGCAGGCCACCGTGCACCTTGGGGTGCAGGGTCTTGACGCGGCCGTCCAGCATTTCGGGGAACTGGGTGACTTCGGCCACCTCGGTCACGGGCAGGCCCTGGTCGGCCAGCAGCTTGGCGGTGCCACCGGTGGACAGCAGTTGCACGCCCAGGGCGTGCAGGGCTTGTGCAAATTCAACGATGCCGGTCTTGTCGGAGACGGAGAGCAGTGCTTTCATGGTGCAACTCAATAATGATGAAATCGTGACTCAGCGCTCATCTGGCAAGCGCTGACAGCTATCAAAGTAGGAATTTCCAACGCCTCAGAGCATCTCGTGCTCGAGCAGCTTCTTGCGCAAGGTGTTGCGGTTCAAGCCCAGCCATTGCGCCGCGCGCGACTGGTTCTGGTCGGCCTGGCTCATGACCACGTCCAGCAGGGGTTTCTCGACCAGCCGCAGCACCATGTCGTACATGTTGCTGGGGATTTCTCCGCCCAAGTCGCTGAAATAGCTCTCCAGGCTGGCGCGTACACATTCCTCGATGCTCTGGTTGTTCTGTGCTTGGGTGCTCATGCAGCCAATTCCTCAATTGCTTGCTCTGCATCAGCCTGCGCCATGCGCGGCAGACGCTCCATCTGCTGGCCCAGCCGATCGAAATAATCGGCCACCGCCTGCCACTGCACCTGGCAGTCGTCGATGGTGTTGATGTGTTGTCGAAGTTCTTCCCCACCCGGCAGCTGGCGCACATACCACGCAATGTGCTTGCGGGCGCTGCGCACCCCGGTCAGCTCGCCATACAGGCGATAGTGGTCGTGCAGGTGCTCCAGCAGCAGGCGGCGCACCTCGGCCACCAGCGGCGGCGCCATGTGCGTGCCCGTGGCCAGAAAGTGGCCGATCTCGCGAAAGATCCAGGGGCGGCCCTGCGCCGCACGGCCCACCATCACGGCATCCGCGCCGGTGTAGGCCAGCACGTCGCGCGCCTTCTCGGGGCTGGTGATGTCGCCATTGGCCACCACCGGCACCCGCACGGCCTGCTTGACGGCGGCGATGGTGTCGTACTCGGCAAAGCCCTTATAGCCCTGCTCGCGCGTGCGACCATGGACGGTCAGCATCTGGATGCCCACGTCCTCGAACTGGCGCGCCAGCACTTCGGCATTCTTGTGGGACGCGCACCAGCCGGTGCGCATCTTCAGCGTGACCGGCACCTCGAAGGGGCGCGCGGCCTCGACCACCGCCTGGGCGATTTCGACGGCCAGGGGCTCGTTCTGCATCAGCGCCGAGCCGGCCCACTTGTTGCAGACCTTCTTGGCAGGGCAGCCCATGTTGATGTCGATGATCTGCGCGCCGCGCTCGATGTTGTAGACCGCGGCCTCGGCCATCATGTCGGCGTCGGTGCCGGCGATCTGCACTGCGATCGGCCCGGGCTCGCCCTCATGGTTGGCACGGCGGCTGGTCTTGAGGCTGTTCCACAGGTCCTTGCGTGACGTCACCATCTCGCTGACCGCGTAGCCTGCGCCCAGGGCCTTGCACAACTGGCGAAACGGCCGGTCCGTCACCCCCGCCATGGGGGCGACCAACAGGTTATTGGCCAGGGTGTACTGACCGATACGCAGCGCAGTCATGGAAGCGATCCGAGGGAAATGCAGGTGGGGAAAGGGCGATATTGTATCTGCCCAAAAAATGAGCACTGCGGTGCGCTACAAAGACACTAGCGCATGCACAGGTAACAGCCGCCCCTGGGACAGCTTTACAACCCCTGTGTCTGACGCCTGGGCAGAAAGCCCCACCAGGCCCCGGGCAGGGGTTGGAAGCCCCGCGCGCGCATCACCGCGGCCAGCCAGGCGCGGTTGAACAGCACGTCGGGCGAGACGTCCTCCTCGGCCGGCAGCCCACCCACTTCCAGCACCGCGGGCATGCCGCCCAGCTGGATGCCGCCCATGTCCACGTCCTCGCCGTCCGCCAGCGGCCCGCGCACCACGGTGCCTGCCACATCGCTGTCGACCACCCGCACCGCCACGTCCAGCACCTGCTGCATCTGCCCCGGGCCCGTGCGCACAAAGGGGCAGCCGTTGGTGCGCAGTTGCAGGCCCTGGGCCAGCAACTGCACCCGGACCAGCTGCAGCGCCCGGCGCACCTGGGCCTGGGCCAGCAGCGCCTGGCAATCGGTTTCCACGGTCTGCACGTCGGCCTCGTCCGGCGCACGCGCCTGGGCGGCGGCCAGGCAGGCCACCAGCAGCAGGCCGCCCACCGCAGTGGGCCGCGAGAAACACTTGGAAGCAAAAAAGTTCATGCCCACAGCGTAGGCCATGGCACCGCCGCCTGTCAGCCAGCCTGCACCTACACTGTGGCAATGGAAGTCTGGTTTCAGGAAATCTTGCAGTCCCTGGCGCTGCCGCAGTACGGGCTGAGCACCTTGTTTGTGGTGGCGCTGCTGTCCGCCACCCTGCTGCCCATGGGGTCCGAGCCCGCTGTGGTGGGATTGCTACAACTCAATCCGGAGCTGTTCTGGCCCGCCATCTTCACGGCCACGGCCGGCAACACCATCGGCGGAGCCATCAGCTGGTGGATGGGCCTGGGCGCCCAGCAGGCCTGGCAGGCCGCGCGCCAGCGCCGCCGCGCCGGGCTGCCGGACACCCCGGACGCCAAG
>NZ_JAZHFR010000033.1:0-35983 GCF_036541385.1 Comamonas sp. GCA5
CCGCGGTGCCGACCGTGGCCATAGCGGGTGCTGGTGCCGCCGCACGTGCGGCCCTCGGTGCCCGCGCCGTTGCCGCCACGGGCTGGGCGGCCTCCCAGGCCGGCAAGGCCGCATACACCACGGCCGGGCCATGGGCATCGTTGGCGGCGTAACGCAGTTGCCCTTCGCTCAGGCGCGGCAGCGACCAGTTGCTGGTCGACTGCTTCTTGGACTTCTGGAAGTTCTGCCCCAGCACCAGTGCCACCGCCGCACGCACGCCGGTGGACGCGCCATAGCCATGGCGCTTGAACACGCGGTCCAGGTCGACGATGTGGGCCAGCTCCGCACCCAGGCGGCGCGGCAGGGTGGATTGGTCGTTGTCCAGGCCAAAACCCACCTTGCAGATGCCCGGGTGGCCCAGCACCTCGCGCGCCAGGGCCAGGGCCTGGGGGTGGTGCAGTTGCAAGATCCAGGCACGCTGGGGTGTGGCCAGCTGCACCACGTGGGGCCCGGTATCGACCTGGGCGACGTGGAACAGCGGCTTGCTCTCGGTGTCAAAACCCAGCGCGGACTGGGCCAGCAGCTCTGTGCGCGCCTGGTCAAATTCGGCCTCGGTCGCAGGCACGACGATGGCCGCGTCCTGCAACGCCTGGAAAGGCGGCAGCAGCTGGCTTTGTTCCTTGGTGGGGGGCTTGAGGCGGGACATGGTGGGCAAGTGTGCAGGCATCGGCTACCGGCCCGGCCAGCGGGTCCGGCGGCCAGCAGCCGGCTTAGACGGGCAGGCCCACCAGGTCGTGGCCCTGGGTGCCGACGATCTTCACGCTGATCAGCTCGCCGACCTTGTAGGTCTTGCTGGCCTTTTCGGGCGGCAGGATGTGAACCACGCCATCGATCTCGGGCGCATCGGCGTAGGTGCGGCCCACACCGCCCTTCTTGCCCAGGCCCACGGACTTGTCAACCAGCACTTTCATGATCTGGCCCACGCGGCGCTGCAGGCGCTGGGTGGAGACCTCCTCGGCCACCTGCATGAAGCGGGCACGGCGCGCCTCGCGCACCTCCACGGGCAGCATGCCGGGCAGCTCGTTGGCGGTGGCGCCTTCCACGGGGCTGTAGGCAAAGCAGCCGGCACGGTCGATCTCGGCCTCGCGGATGAAGTTCAGCAGGTGCTCGAACTCTTCCTCGGTCTCACCGGGGAAGCCGGCGATGAAGGTGGAGCGGATCACCAGCTCAGGGCAGATCTTGCGCCACTCTCGGATGCGGTCCAGGTTCTTTTCGCCGGATGCGGGGCGCTTCATGCGCTTGAGCACATCGGGGTGGCTGTGCTGCAGCGGCACGTCCAGGTAGGGCAGGACCTTGCCTTCGGCCATCAGGGGAAGGATGGCATCGACCGTGGGGTAGGGATAGACATAGTGCAGACGCACCCAGGCGCCGTGCTGCTGGGCCAGCTGGCCCAGTGCCTCGGTCAGCTCCAGCATGCGGGTCTTGACCGGCTTGCCGTCCCAAAAGCCGGTGCGGTACTTCACATCCACGCCATAGGCCGAGGTGTCCTGGCTGATGACCAGCAGCTCCTTGACGCCGCCTTCGAACAGCGCCTTGGCCTCCTTGAGCACATCACCGATGGGGCGCGACACCAGGTCGCCACGCATGCTGGGGATGATGCAGAAGGTGCAGCGGTGGTTGCAGCCTTCGGAAATCTTCAGGTAGGCATAGTGCTTGGGCGTGAGCTTCAGGCCAGCTTCGCCAAAGCCACCAGGCACCAGGTCCACAAACGGGTCATGGGGCTTGGGCAGGTGCTGGTGCACCGCGTCCATCACCTCCTGCGTGGCATGGGGGCCGGTCACGGCCAGCACGCTGGGGTGCACCTCGGCCACCATGTTGCCGCCTTCCTTGCCCGCCTTGGCGCCCAAGCAGCCGGTCACGATGACCTTGCCGTTGGCGGCCAGGGCCTCACCGATCGTGTCCAGGCTTTCCTTGACCGCATCGTCGATGAAGCCGCAGGTGTTGACGATCACCAGGTCCGCGCCTTCGAAGGTCTTGGAGGTCTGGTAACCCTCGGCGCTGAGCTGCGTGAGGATGAGTTCGGAGTCGGTCAATGCCTTGGGGCAGCCCAAAGACACGAAGCCCACTTTCGGGGCGCTGTTTTCGGTGGTCATTGTGTGAATGCGTGTGGGGGATTGCGCCAGTTGCGCAAGGCCTGCGCGCGGAGGTCCTCCGGCCGGCGAAATCAAGGCGCAATTTTAGCCAGCGCGCCCTGTTCGTGCCGGAGAGCCCCTGCATAGCCCGCGGTGCGCCGTGCCGACCGCCTGTAGAAGCCACCTCGCCGGCACGCGGCTGCAGGGCCAGCAACCGCAGCGGCCGCGTTGGCCCCGGAGCGGACCGGCCATGAAAAACGGGCCCGCAGGCCCGTGGATCCGTGGCTGGCCGCCGATGCGGCCGGCGATCAGCGCTTGATGCCGAACATGGCCATCATCTGCTCGGTCTGCTTTTGCATCTGCTCCTGCATCTTCTGCACCTGCTCGGCATAGGCGTTGCCCAGCATGGGGTTGGACATCTGCATCATCTGCGTCCAGGCTTCGCTGCCGCCCATGCCCGACTGCTCGGCCAGCTTGCTCTGGAAGTCGGTGAACATCTGCACGCTTTTCTCGATGTAGCTGCCCATGTAGCCCTGCATGGTGTGGCCATAGAAGCGGATGATGTTGGCCAGCATGGCCTCGGTGAACATGGGCGCGCCACCGGCCTCTTCTTCCAGGATGATCTGCAGGAAGATGGAGCGGGTCAGGTCCTCGCCGGTCTTGGCGTCCTTGACGACGATGTTCTCGCGCTCCATCACCAGCTGCTTGACTTCGGCCAGGGTGATGTAGGTCGAGGTGGCCGTGTCGTACAGGCGGCGGTTGGGGTACTTCTTGATGACGCGCTGGGCGGAGGTCGAGGTGGTGGTGTCTTGTGCGGTCATCGGCAGATTCTCGTGGCGGGGACGGTGGTGGGCGCAGTCGGCGCAGGCCCTATTCTAAGAATGGCTTTTCATGCCGCAGTGCAGCACTAACCCTGAATCGCGCCACCGTGCATCTTGAAAAACAGGAGCTGTAAGCGCTGGGATTGCAGGCATTTCAGCATGCTTTAACCTTTAAAACAAGCCAGTACAAGCGTAGATTGCTATGGCTTCCTCATTTCACACCTCCCGCCCGATGCCTGCCACGCCGCCCCGGGCATGGATCGATCCATGCACCGGGCGCATGCTGCACCAGGCGTTGGGCACCCAGGCTGCAACCCAGATCATCCGCGGCCAAGCCAGGCCAGGCCGTGCTGCGACAAGCCCGTCTGCACGGCCCCCCATGCCGGGTTCGGCGGGCCTGCAGGGGGTGCCGCTGTCTGCCGCCTGCATCCGCCATCGCTGGCCCGGACGGCCGCAGCGCGGCGGGTTCAGTCCCGCGCCGCGGCAGCCTGGGCGAAGACCAGGCGCACCGACAGCCCGCTGCCGCCCTCAGCCGGGGGCGAGGTCAGCACCAGCTCGGCCGCGTGCTTGTCGGCGATCGAGCGCACGATGGACATGCCCAGCCCATAGCCGATGTGGTGGCTGCCGATGCGCGCATGGCGCTGCTGCATCTGCGCCAGCGCCTCGGGCGACAGCCCCGGGCCGTGGTCGCGCACGCTGAGCGTCGGCTGGGGGGTGGCCAGCACCTGCAGTTCCACCGGCCCCTGGGTGTAATGCAGGGCGTTGTCCACCAGGTTGCGCAGCACGATGGCCAAGCCGTCCAGATCCCCTTCCACCCAAACGGCGGGCTGGTCCTCGGGCACCAGGCAGTCCAGCCGCTTGCGGGCCGCGTCCTGCTGCCAGAACTCCTGGGCGACCTGCTCGGCCAGCTGCACCAGGTTGACACGACCGAAATGCGCCACGTCGCCGCCCTCGGCACGTGACAGCTGCAGCAGCCGCTCCGTGCGGTGGCTCAGGGTGGCCAGGGAGCGCAGGGCCTGGCGCACGTCGTCCAGCGGCACCTGGCCGGAGCTTCCGGCCGAGCCGCCATCCGCCACGGCCCGGTCGACCGCCGTCTGCAGGCGCAAGCGCACCTCGGCCAGGGGGGTGCGCAATTCATGCGCCGCATTCGCCGCCAGGGAGCGCTCGACGTTCAGGGCCTCGCCCAGGCGCTCCAGCAACTGGTTCACGCCGTCCCCGACGGCGCACAGCTCCAGCGGCATGTCGGCCAGCTCCAGCGGCTGCAGGTTGCTGCCGCTGCGCGCCGTGATCTGCTGCTGCAGCTGCTCCAGGGTGCGCAGCTGGCGCCGCGCCACCACCGTGATCACCCAGGCCAGCACCGGCAGCATGACCAGCAGCACCAGCACCAGCCCGATGACGGTGCGCTGGCTGGCCTCGCGCCGCTCGCTCAGCGGGTCGGCCAGTTGCAGCCAGGCACCGGACACCTCGTCGTACAGGCTGAACACGCGGTAGTCGTCGGTCTCGTAGAACCCGGCCTGCAAGGGCACAGCAAAGGCCGAGGCCGGGGTCGCCACCGAGCGCAGCAGCACCTGGCCGTTGGCGCCACGCAGCTGCAGCAGCAAGGGCTCGGAGTGCGCCGGGCCGGGCTGGGTGCGCATCAGCAGCGGCTCGTCCAGGGCCATGGGCTGGGCCCGCTCCACTTCCAGCAAGGCAGGGTAGAGCTGGCGGTGCGCACTCTCGACCAGCTCCACGTCGAAGTTGTGCTGAATTTCGCCATTCACGTAGGTGGCCACCAGGGCCGTGCTCAACAGCCAGACCGGCACCACGGCCAGGGTCAGGCTGCGGCCCAGGCGCTGGGCCAGGCTCTGCGCGCGGGGGGCGACCGGGCTCATAGCGCCGTCAGGCGGTAGCCCGTGCCGCGCACGGTTTCGATCAGCGCACTGCCCAGCTTGCGCCGCAGGCGGCTGATGAAGACCTCCAGCGTGTTGCTGTCGCTGGTGGCGTCCCACTGGTACAGGGCTTCCTGCAGCCGCTCGCGGGTGAAGATCTGACCGGGCCGGCTGGCCAGCACGCGCAGCAAGGCCCATTCCTTGGGCGTCAGCACCACCGGAACGGCCCCGTTGCGCACCACCTCGCGGCCCAGATCGATGGTGACCGCATCGCAGGTCAGCACCGAGCTGGCCTGGCTGCCACGGCGCCGCTCGATGGCACGCAGCCGCGCCAGCAGTTCCTCGGGGTCATAGGGTTTGACCAGGTAGTCATCGGCCCCCGCATCCAAGCCGCGGATGCGGTCGCTGACCTGGTCCCGCGCCGTCACCACGATCACCGTGGGCCGCGCCGATGGGTGGGCCGCGCTCTCGTGCAGCAGTGGCAGCAGGTGCAGGCCTTCGCCATCGGGCAGATTCAGGTCCAGCAGCACAGCGGCATACGGCACCGTGGCCGCAAAGCCCTTGGCCTGCTGCAAATTCTCCGCCCAATCCACGCTGAACTGCTTGCTCTTGAGATAACCCAACACGGCCTGCCCCAGCGGCCGATCATCTTCCACCAACAGAATGCGCACCCGAACCTCCTCCCAGACAGTTCCTCCAGTGTAGGCACAGCCTCCTGTCCACGCCAAGCTGAACACGGGCTGAACGGCGGCTTCAGGGGCTATTCAGATGCGCTGCCTACAGTGCGCAGCCATGTCTGAATTGCACGCCCCCGCCCTCTCCCCCCAACTTGCTACAGCCTCCGGCCCCCGGCAGGCCGCACGCTGGTCGATCGCCCCGCGCTGGGCCGCCCTGGCCTTGGCCGTATGGTGCACCGCCGCCTTGAACCAGGCCTGGTGGGGCAAGCTCACCGCGCTGGCCAGCGAACAAAGCCTGGGGCTGGTCGAGGAAGCCCTGGTGGCCCTGGTGCTCACCGGGGTGACCTACCTGTGGTTCATGCTGCTGTCCTGGCCCAGGCTGCGCCGGGTCGGCTGGAGCCTGACCCTGGTCACGGCCGCCGCCATACAGTACTTCATGCTGCATTACAGCGTGGTGATGGACGCCAGCATGATCCGCAACACCCTGCAGACCAATTACACGGAAGGCCTGGCCCTGCTCACCAGTGGGCTAATCTGGCACGTGCTGCTGTACGCGGGCGTGCCGGTGGCGGTGCTGTGGAAGGGGATCAGCCTGCGCCCGACCGCCTGGCGCAAGGACCTGTGGCGCTCCGGCCTGCTGGTGCTGGCCAGCCTGGGCGTGGTGATCGGCGGCGGACTGCTGCTGTACAAGCCCATGGCGCCGCTGGTGCGCAACCACACGGAAATCCGCTACCTGATCAACCCGATGGCCACCATCGTGTCCTTCAGCAACGCCACCCTCAAACCCCTGTTCAAGCGCCCCCGTCCCTTCCAGCGCATCAGCGAAGCTGTGGCCCTGGGCAGCACCTATGGCGGTGGCAGTGCACTGGCGGCGGCAGCCCCGGGCACGGCGCGCAAGCCGCCGCTGCTGGTGCTGATCGTCGGGGAAACCACACGCAGCGACCACTTCGGCCTGAACGGCTACCCCCGCAACACCACCCCCGAAATGGAAGCCCGCCGCGTCATCAGCTGGCGCCAGGTGCAGTCGTGCGGCACCAACACCCTGGCGTCGGTGCCCTGCATGTTCTCGCACCTGGGCAAGAGCGACTTCGAAGGCCGCAAGTTTGAATACGAGAACCTGATGGACGTGCTGCAGGCCGCCGGTCTGGGCACGGACTGGCTGGACAACCAGGCCGGCTGCAAGGAGGTGTGCAACCGCATTCCCCACGCCCAGGCCGACCAGGTGGCATCGCCCGAGGCCGTCCACCGCTGGTGCAAGGACGACGAATGCCTGGACCAGCTGATGGTGGAGCTGCTGGACCAGCGCCTGCGCAGCACGCAGCCCCAGGGTGCCGCCCGCGGCACGGTGCTGGTGCTGCACCAGATGGGCAGCCACGGGCCGGCCTACTACCGCCGCTCCTCGGCCCCCAGCAAGCACTACCAGCCGGAATGCACCACCCACGTGACTTCCGACTGCAGCCGCGAACGCCTGGTGAACGTGTACGACAACAGCATGGTGGAGACCGACCTGTTCGTCGCCCGCACCATCGACTGGTTGCAGCAACAGCAGGACCATTACGAGACCGGCCTGATCTACCTGTCGGATCACGGGGAGTCGCTGGGCGAAAACGGCCTGTACCTGCACGGCCTGCCCTATGTGATTGCGCCCGACACCCAAAAGCATGTGCCCTGGGTGCTGTGGCCCGGCACGCTGCTGGCACGCACCGGTGTGGACGAGCGCTGCGTGCGTGAGCACATCGACCAGTCGCTGACGCACGACAACTTCTACCACACCGTGCTGGGCCTGCTGGACGTGCACAGCCCCACCTACCAGGCCCAGCTGGACGCCCTGCAGAACTGCCGCCGCAGTTGAGGCCACGTCGGGGGCCGCAGCCCCCGGCGGTTCACTGCCCGGCCACGACGCGAGCGATCACCTG
Organism: Comamonas sp. GCA5; assembly: GCF_036541385.1. Classification (NCBI taxonomy): domain Bacteria; kingdom Pseudomonadati; phylum Pseudomonadota; class Betaproteobacteria; order Burkholderiales; family Comamonadaceae; genus Comamonas; species Comamonas sp. GCA5. Next base: position 7,394 of record NZ_JAZHFR010000033.1, read on the forward strand.
TCCGGCCTGCAGCACGGCACCCGGTGCCACCTGCTGCTGCAGGCGACCAGCCTGTGGCGCGGTGATTGGGCTTTCCATCTTCATCGATTCCATCACGGCCACGACATCACCAGCCTGCACCGCCGCGCCGTCGGCCAGCTTCCACTGCACCAGGCTGCCGGCCATGGGCGCGGTGATGGCATCGGCGCTGGCCTCGGCCTGCGGTGCAGCAGCCGCTGGCGACGCCGCGGTCGACACACTGCCCCAGGCCTGCAGCAGGCTGGCGGGCAGGCCCAGGGCCACGCGCTTGCCCTCCAGTTCGATGAAGCAGCGCTGCAAGGGCTGGTCCACCGGGGCACCGGGGCGGGCCGCCTCGACCCAGGTCTGGGCCATCTCGGTCTCGATCCAGCGGGTGTGCACCTGGAAGCCCTGCTCCGCCGTGAAGGCCGGGTCCTGCACCACGGCACGGTGGAAGGGCAGCACCGAGGCCACGCCCTCGATCGTGAACTCCTGCAGCGCGCGGTGCGCGCGGGCCAGGGCCTGCTCGCGCGTGGCGCCGGTGACGATGAGCTTGGCCATCATGGAATCAAAGCTGCCCGGCACCGTGGAGCCGGACACCACGCCGCTGTCCACACGCACCCCGCCGCCGCTGGGCGCCTCGAAGCGCTGGATCAGCCCCGGTGTGGGCAGGTAGCCGCGACCCGGGTCCTCGGCGTTGATGCGGAATTCGATGCTGTGGCCGCGCGGTGTTGGTGTCTGGCTGAAGGACAGCGGCAGGCCATCGGCAATCCGCAGTTGCTCCAGCACCAGGTCGATGCCCGTGGTCTCCTCGGTCACGGGGTGCTCCACCTGCAGGCGGGTGTTGACCTCCAGGAAGGAGATCTGTCCGCTGCGGCTGAGCAGGAACTCCACCGTGCCGGCGCTGACATAGCCGGCCGCCGCGCAGATGTCGCGCGCCGCCTGGTGGATGCTGGCGCGCTGCGCCTCGGTCAGGAAGGGCGCGGGGGCCTCTTCGACCAGCTTCTGGTTGCGCCGCTGCAGGGAGCAGTCGCGCGTGCCCACCACCACCACGTTGCCGTGCTGGTCGCCCAGCACCTGGGCTTCGATGTGGCGGGGGCGGTCCAGGAACTGCTCCAGAAAGCATTCCCCACGACCGAAGGCGGCCGTGGCTTCGCGCACCGCGGATTCAAACAGCTCGGCCACTTCGTCCATCTGCCAAGCCACCTTCAGGCCCCGGCCGCCACCGCCAAACGCGGCCTTGATGGCCACGGGCAGGCCATGCTGCTGGGCAAAGGCCTGGACCTCGGCCGCGCTCTGCACCGGGTCTGCGGTGCCGGCGACCAGGGGCGCACCGACCTGCAGCGCAATCTTGCGCGCCGCCACCTTGTCGCCCAGGGCCTCGATGGTCTCGGGACGCGGGCCAATCCAGGTCAGACCGGCGTCGATCACGGCACGCGCAAACTCGGCGCGCTCGGACAGGAAGCCATAGCCGGGATGGACGGCATCGGCGCCACTCTTGCGGGCCACCGCGATCAGCTTGTCCATGTCCAGGTAGGTCTGCGCCGGGCGCACGCCGTCCAGGCCCCAGGCCTCGTCGGCCATGCGCACGTGCAGGGCGTCGGCATCCGGGTCGGCGTACACCGCCACGGACTGCACCCCATAGTCGCGGCAGGCCCGGGCAATGCGTACGGCGATTTCGCCGCGGTTGGCAATCAAAACTTTGCGGATCATCACAAACCTTTCTTGGGGGACGGCACAGTCCCATCGTGGCCACCGGCTGTGCAGGCACAGCCATGTGCAGCAACCTGGGCCGGCCGCTGGCCACCCCGGTGGGTCATCAAAACTTCGGGGCTCATCCGAACCTCCGACTCGTAGAAACAGCGGCACAGCCTGCGGTGCAGGCCCAGCGCGGGGCAGCCGTGGGCCACCGCCGGGCACCGCCCGGTCTGGCCCTCCGCACGCAAGGCGTCATGCCGGACCTCCCTCGGCCAGGCCATGCACCTCTTCAAAGAAGGGCGCCACCACGCGGAACTGGATCCGGCAATCGACGGGAATCTGCGCGGCCAGGTCCAGGTGGTAGCTGGCCAGGGACGCGACCACGGGATAGCCCCCGGTCAATGGGTGGTCGGCCAGGAACAGCACTGGCTGGCCGCTGATCGGCACCTGGATGGCGCCGACCACCGTGCCCTCGCTGGGCAGCTCGGACGGGTTGCGGCGCTCCAGGGACTGGGCACCCTCCAGCCGCATGCCGATACGGTTGGATTGGGGCGTGACGCGCCAGGTCTGGCCAGTCAGCGTCTGCAGCGCCTGGGCGGTGAACCAGTCGGTGCGTGGCCCCAGGACCACGTCCAGAGTCACGGTCTCTCCGGCGCGCGGCAGGCTCGGACGAGCGCCAGCCCCCGGCTCCACGGCGCGCAGCTGCTGCGCGGGCACTGCCTGCCCCACCACCACCCGCTGTCCGGCCTGCACGGCCTGCGGGCCGACCAGGGCCAGGGTGTCGGTGGCGCAACTGCCCAGCACCGAGGCCACGCCCCAGCCACCACGCACGGCGACATAGCAGCGCACCCCGGCCTGGACGGCGCCCAGCTGCAGGGTGTCGCCATCGTCCAGGGCCACCGCCTGATCGCCCGGCACCTCCCAGCTGTGTCCGTCGGCACTGCGCACGCGCAGCGCGACCTGGGCCCCGCTCACGGCCAGCGTGCAGGCCCCGTGGGCACGCAGCACCAGCTGGCCCAGCACGTTCTCCAGCACCGGGGTGTGCACCGGGTTGCCGACCCGGCGGTTGGCCTGGCGCATGGCGCCCTGGTCCAGGGCGCCCGACGCCGAGATCCCCAGGCCCGACATGCCGTGGCGGCCGCTGTCCTGGAAAATGCTTTGCAGCCCCGGACTAACAAATTCGATAGCTGTCTGCGCAGGTGCATCAAGGGCTGGAGGCTGATTGGATGCAGATGGCTGCGTCGCCGCTGGCAGGAAGACCTGCGCGCCCTGGCGGTCGGCATCGACAAACTGCACCCGAAAGCCGGGCTGGATGTAGGCCGGCTCGGCCCGCGCCAGGTCCCACATGCGCACTTCGGTCACGCCGATCAGCTGCCAGCCCCCGGGGCTGGCACTGGGATAGACCGCGCTGAAGTTGCCCCCCAGCGCCACCGAACCGGCCGGCACGCGGGTGCGCGGCGAAGTGCGGCGTGGCACCTGGAAGTTGGCGCCTCCGGACAGGTAGACAAAGCCCGGCGCGAAACCGGCAAAGGCCGCGTCATAGGGCTGGCCGCTGTGGCGGGCAATCACCTCGGCCACCGACAGACCCAGCAATTGCGCCACATCGGGCAGGTCTTCGCCGGTGTAGTGCACCGGGATGTCGACCACGCGCCCCTGGCTGGCGTGGGCCGCATCGCAGTCGCGCAGTGCCTGGGCCCCGAGGCGGGCCAGCGCCCGGATCAGCTCCGGCGTGCGCACCTGCCACGGGGCGTAGTGCACCAGCACCGTCCGGGCGGCGGGAATCAGCTCCTGCACGCCCGCAATCGGCTGTGCCAGGGCGGCACGGTACAGCGCCATGGTCTGCGCCAAATCATCCAACTCGACCAGCAGGGCCTGGTCACTGGCGGGCAAGAAACGCATGCGACCGCCTCAGTCCAACGCCACGAAGGGCTGCAGCACCACACCCGCCTGCAGCAGGTGCGCACGGATCTGGCGCGCCATGTCCACCGCGCCCGGGCTGTCGCCGTGCACGCAGATGGAGTCGGCCTGGATGGCCACCGGCTGGCCGGTGATGCTGGTCAGGCGACCGGTCTGCACCAACTGCAGCATGCGGTCGGCAACGGCCTGGGCATCGTGCAGCACGGCCCCGGGCAGACGGCGCGACACCAGCGAGCCATCGTCGTTGTAGGCCCGGTCGGCAAAGGCCTCGGCCACCACGCGCACGCCGCGCGCCTGCGCCCAGCCGATCAGCGGCGATCCGGCCAGCGCCATCAGGATCAGGGAGGGATCCACCGCCAGGATGGCGGTGAGCACGTCCTCGGCCTGCCGCGCATCGTGGGCGATGGTGTTGTACAGCGCGCCATGCGGCTTGACGTAGCGCACCCGGGTGCCCGCCGCGGCGGCCAGCCCCTGCAGGGCGCCGATCTGGTAGATCACGTCGGCCACCAGCTCGCTGCTGGTGGGGTCCATGTTGCGGCGGCCAAAGCCCACCAGGTCCGGGTAAGCGACATGCGCCCCCACGGCGACGCCGCGCGCCGCCGCCTGCCGCAGCGTCTGCAGAATGCCCGCCGGGTCGCCGGCATGGAAGCCACAGGCCACGTTGGCACTGGTCACAATGTCCAGCATGGCTGCGTCGTCGCCCATGCGCCACGCCCCAAAGCTTTCACCGAGATCGCTATTGATATCCATCTTGTATCCTTTCAAACCGACCGTCCGCACGGATTGTTCAACAATCATTAGCAAGTTCCTTACCAACCATGGCTGCAACGCAAACCCGGCACTTCTCCAACCGTTCCACCCCCACCAGCTTGGCCGACACCGTGGCCGACACCATCCGCCAGCAGCTCATCCTGGGCGAGCTGCGCGCCGGCCAGCACCTGTCGGAGGCCGCGCTGAGCCAGCAGCTGGACATCTCGCGCAACACGCTGCGCGAGGTGTTCCGCATCCTGATCAAGGAAGGCCTGCTGCGCCACGAACCCAACCGCGGCGTCGCGGTCGTGGTGCCCTCGATCGCCGACATCATTGACATCTACCGCGTGCGCCGCCTGATCGAATGCCAGGCCCTGGAAAAGGCCTGGCCCCTGCACCCCGCCCACAAGCGCATGCGCGAGGCCGTTCAGGCCGCCCACCAGGCGCGCGAGGCCAAGGACTGGAAAACCGTGGGCTCGGCCAACATGGCCTTCCACGCCGCCATCGTGGCCCTGAGCGACAGCGAGCGCCTGTCGGCCATGTACGAAGACATCGCCGCCGAGCTGCGCCTGGCCTTCGGCCTGCTGGATGACCCCGAGTACCTGCATGCGCCCTATGTGGACCACAACGCCCGCCTGCTGCAGATGTTCATGGAAGGCCAGACCGTCGCAGCCGCCCGCGAGCTGGAGACCTACCTGGTCCAGTCCGAGCGCATGGTGCTGGCCGTCTACGCACGCCAGATCTCCTGATCCACAAGCACCAGCATCGTGCAAAAAATCCACAATGCACCTTTTTTGGTTGAACAATCACCAAACTGGTAATCAACAATCAAAAAATAAATCACCTACAAAAACGACGCATCGTTGAAATCCCTGATAGGCAACGCTCCACAGCAATGGTAGTTTTGGCACGCGAATTGCCTATACCAACCCAGATGGCATGCCACACGGGCAAGTCTTCATTCCCCTCATCAAGGAGCACTTCATGCAGCGTCGAATTTTTTGCGCCACCGCCACCCTGGTTGCCAGCCTTGGCTTTGCCGGCACCGGCATGGCCCAGACCAAGTGGGATTTCGCCACGGCTTACGCCGCCAGCAACTTTCACTCGAAGAACAACGAACAGTTTGTGAAGGATGTGGACGCCGCCACCCAGGGCAAGCTGAAGATCACGCCACACTTTGGTGCCTCGCTGTTCAAGATGCCTGAAATCAAGCGTGCGGTGCAGACCGGCAATGCGCAGATGGGCGAGTTCTTCATGGTGAGCTTCCAGAACGAATCGCAGATCTTCGGCGTGGACGGCCTGCCCTTCCTGGTCAACAACTACGACGACGCCTTCAAGCTCTACCAGGCGCAAAAGCCTGCCCTGCAAAAGCTGCTGGACAAGCAGGGCCAGGTGCTGCTGTACGCTGTGGCCTGGCCCCCACAGGGCATCTACACCAAGAAGCCCATCAACTCGGCGGCCGACCTCAAGGGCATGAAGTGGCGCGTCTATTCGCCCACCACCGCGCGCATCGGTGAGCTGGTGGGTGCCCAGCCCGTCACCATCCAGGAAGCCGAGCTGTCGCAGGCCCTAGCCACCGGTGTGGTCGAAGGCCTGATCACCTCCAGCGCCACCGGCGCCGACAACAAGCTGTTCGAGAACCTGAAGTACTACTACAACGTGCAGGCCTGGATCCCCAAGAATGCTGTAGTGGTCAGCAAGAAGGCCTTTGGCGCCCTGAGCAAGCCCGAACAGGACGCCGTGCTCAAGGCGGCCGCCGTGGCGGAAGCCCGCGGCTGGATGGAGTCGCGCGAGGTGGACGCCCGCTCCATCGCCACCCTGAAAGCCGGCGGCATGCAGGTGCTGGAAGCCTCGCCCCAATTGAAGGCCGATCTGGTCAAGGTGGGCGACGCCGTGGTCAAGGAATGGCTGGACAAGGCCGGCGCCGAAGGCAAGGCCGTGCTAGACGCCTTCAAGACCGCCAAGTAATTCACGGGCTCTGCCCCATGCCCTTGGTGCCGGCCAGCGCTCGCAACCAAGGGCATTTTTGATGATCCCCCGTATCAACGACGCGCCGCCACCCTGTCGCGCGAAGGATTTTGCACATGCGGAAATTGATTGACGGCCTGTATACCGCGAGTAGCTGGTTGGCGGGTCTTTCCATGGTGGTTGTGCTAGTGATGGTGCTGCTCACCATCGCCAGCCGATTGCTGGGTTTCAGCGCCCCCGGCACCGATGCCTATGCCGGCTATGCCATGGCCGGCGCCGGATTCATGGCCCTGGCCAGCACCCTGAAGGCCGGCGAGCACATCCGGGTCACCCTGATCCTGGGCATGCTCAAGGGCAAGGCCCACAGGACCCTAGAGATCATCGCCTTGGTGATTGCGACCACCCTGGCAGGCTTCCTGGCTTTTTACTCGTGCCGCCTGGTGTGGCAGTCCTGGGAGATCGACGACATCTCCGTAGGCATTGATGCCACCCCGCTGTGGATTCCCCAGATCTTCATGGCCCTGGGCACGCTGATCTTTTTCATCGCCTTCTGCGACGAACTGATTTTGGAACTGAAGGGCCAACGCAAGCCCCGCGAGCAGGAGGACGCTCACCATGAATGAGATTTTTGCCAGCATTGCACTCATCGTCGTGCTGATCACCCTACTGGGGGGCGGCGTGTGGGTGGGACTGACCTTGGCCGGCGTGGCCTGGTTCGGCATGGAGTTCTTCACGGCGCGCGCGGCCGGCGATGCCATGGCCATCACCATCTGGGGTTCGGCCAGCAGTTGGACCCTGACCGCACTGCCGCTGTTCGTGTGGATGGGAGAGATCCTGTACCGCACCAACCTGTCCGAGAACATGTTCCGCGGCCTGGCCCCCTGGGTCAACGCCCTGCCCGGCCGCCTGCTGCACACCAACGTGATCGGCTGCACCATCTTTGCCTCGGTCTCCGGCTCCTCGGCCGCCACCTGCGCCACCGTCGGCAAGATGAACATTCCGGAGCTGCGCAAACGCGGCTACACCGAAGCGCAGATCATCGGCTCGCTGGGTGGCCCCGCCACGCTGGGTCTGCTGATCCCACCTTCGATCATCCTGATCGTCTACGGTGTGTCGGCCGAGCTGTCGATTTCCAAGCTGTTCATGGCCGGCGTGCTGCCCGGACTGCTGCTGGCTCTGCTGTTCAGCGGTTGGATCGTGGTCTGGTCGCTGCTCAACCCCGACAAGGTGCCCAAAGCCGAAACCAGCCTGAGCTTCAAGCAAAAGCTGTACGAAGCCCGCCACCTGATCCCTGTCGTGCTGCTGATTGCCAGTGTGGTGGCCAGCATCTACAGCGGGATTGCCACGGCAACGGAAGCCGCCGCCATCGGCGTGGCCGGCGCCCTGGTGCTGTCAGCGTCGCAGAAAGCCCTGACCTGGGACAGCTTCAAGGCCTCGCTGTTCGGCGCCACACGGCTGTACTGCATGATCGCCCTGATCCTGGCAGGGGCTGCGTTCATGACGCTGTCCATGGGCTACATCGGCCTGCCACGCCAGTTGGCCGAATTTGTGGGCAGCCTGCAGCTGTCCCCGGCCATGCTGATCATCGCCCTGGGCATCTTCTACATCCTGATCGGCTGCTTCCTGGATGGCATCTCCACCATCGTGCTGACCATGAGTGTGGTGCTGCCCATCATCCAGGCCGCAGGCATTGACCCACTGTGGTTCGGCATCTTCCTGGTGATCACGGTGGAAACCGCGCAGATCACGCCCCCGGTCGGCTTCAACCTGTTCGTGCTGCAAAGCATGACCGGCAAGCAGATCACCTACATCGCCAAGGTTTGCGCCCCCTACTTCCTGCTGATGGTGCTGGCGCTGGTGATCCTGTGGTTCTTCCCCAGCATCGTGACGGCATTGCCGGCCCAGATGTAAGCGCCAGAGCGCACGCAGCATCCCTACCACGGGGTGCTGCGCTTTTGCCCCGCGACTGCGACAACGCCAGGACGGCGACACAAACAAAAAGGCCCTGCAAAACTTGCAGGGCCTTTTTGGATATGCCTTGGTAGGCGCGATTGGATTCGAACCAACGACCCCCACCATGTCAAGGTGGTGCTCTAACCAACTGAGCTACGCGCCTGAAAAATCAGAAGCTGCGATTGTAGCACCAAATTTTGCACGTTTGAAAAAACGCACCACCATCTTCAACGGCGGCGCGCGGAACGCACCCCCGACACGCTGGCCACGATGCCCAACACCTTGTTCAGGCGCCCGGAGTCGGAGACCTCGACCGTGAACGTCATCCAGGCCGTGCCCTTGACCGACTGGGTCTGCACACCGATCACATTCGTTTTCTCGCGCGCGAACACGTCCGAGATGTCGCGCAGCAGGCCCTGGCGGTCGGTGGCTTCCACGGCCACGTCGACAGGATAGACCGCCGCCTGCTTTTCGGCCTTGGGCATGCCCCAGGCCACGTCGATCACGCGCTCCTCGTTGCGTGCCGCCATTTCACGGAAGTTGCTGCAATCGGAGCGGTGCACGCTGACCCCCTTGCCGCGCGTGACAAACCCGCGGATGTCGTCCGGGGGCGCCGGCTTGCAGCACTTGGCCAGTTGCGTCATCAGCGAATCGATGCCCACGACCAGTACGCCGCCCTTGTGGGCCGCGTTGTTGGCTCGGGGCTTGCGCACCATGGACTGGATGTCTTCCACAGGCTCCGCAGGCTCGGGCGGACGGAGCACCACCTCGATGTTGCGCAAGGAGTACTCGTCCTTGCCCACCACCTCGAACAGCGCGTCGGCCGATTTGAAGCCCAGCTGCACCGCCAGGTCGTCCAGCTTGATAGCTGTCTTGCCTTCGCGCTGCAGCAGTTTTTCCACGGCCTCACGGCCGCGCATCATGGTCTCGTGCGTGGCCTGGGCGTTGAACCAGGCGCGCACCTTGGCCTTGGCGCGGTTGCTAACCAGATAGCCCAGCTCGGGGTTGAGCCAGTCGCGCGAAGGCCGGCCTTCCTTGACGGTGGAAATCTCCACGGTCTGGCCACTTTGCAGCTGCGTGTTCAGCGGCACCATGGCGCCGTCCACGCGTGCGCCACGGCAGCGGTGTCCCAGGTTGGTGTGCACCGAATAGGCGAAGTCCACCGGGGTGGCACCCTGCGGCAGCTCGATGACGGCCGCATCCGGCGTCAGCACATAGATGCGGTCGTCGAACAGGCCGCGGTGCGAGGGGTTCTCAGACAGATCCTGGCCCCAGGCCAGCAGCTGGCGCAGCACCGCGATCTTGGCGTCGTACTCCCCCGTGGCACTGACCCCGGCATAGCCCTTGGTCCCCGCCTCCTTGTAGGCCCAGTGCGCAGCCACGCCGTTCTCGGCGTGATCATGCATGGCCTGGGTGCGGATCTGGATTTCAATGGCACGCCCCTGCTCGTCGCGCACCACGGTGTGCAGCGACTGGTAGCCATTCGGTTTGGGCTTGGCGATGTAGTCGTCGAACTCCGACTCGATCGGCTTGAAGTGCTCGTGCACCCAGGACAGCGCGGTGTAGCAGTCCTTGACATTCGGCACCACCACGCGCAGCGCCCGGATGTCGAACAGCTGGTCGAAGTTGAGCGACTTGCCGCGCATCTTCTTGACGATGCTGTAGATGTGCTTGGGGCGGCCCGAGACCGTGGCGCTGATGCTGTAGGCGCGCAAGCCGGATTCCAGGCGCGCGCGCAACTGCTCCATGTAGACCTCGCGCTCGGCGCGCTTTTCATCCAGCAGGCGTGCGATGTCGCGGTAGGTATCGGGCTCCAGAAAACGGAACGACAGATCTTCCAGCTCCCACTTGATCTGCCAGATGCCCAGGCGGTTGGCCAGCGGCGCAAACACGTGCAGCGCCTCATAGGCCAGGCTGGGCGAAACCGGACGCTTGCTGGCGGCATACCAGCGCAAGGTTTGCAGGCGGGACGCCAGGCGCAGCAGCACCACACGCACATCGCGCGAGAAGCCCAGCAGCATCTTGCGCACGGTCTCGGTCTGCGTGGCCGGGTCATCCACCCGTGCAGCCCCACCCTCACCCCCGCGGGCCTGCTGCTGGAAGTGCATGAGCTTGGTGGTCTCCACCGCCAGCTCGGCAAAATTGGGGCCGAAAGCCTTGGTCAGCACCTCCAGCGGCTTGTTCAGGTGCATGCTGGCATACACCAGATAGCACGCGGCCTGCATGGCTTCCGAGCCGCCAATGCCTTGCAGGATGGCGGCCGTGGCGTCCGCATGGGCCAGGGTGTTCTCGCCGGAACTCAGCGCTTCGCCCACCAGCAGGGGCTCTGCAAACGCGCGCGCGCGGCGCAGGGCATCGACCTGGTCGGGCACATTGCCCGAGGTGGCGGCCAGCAGGTGTGGAACATCGGCAGGCACGGCGCTGGCGGCCGGTGCGGCAGCAGCTTCCCCGGTGGTCGGTGGCAAAGAGGTCACGCTACGCATGCAAGCCCCCGTGGAATGTCCAAGCCCGCGCAGCATCTGCGCGCGACAGGGCCTTACATACTGTATTCATTCATCACCCAAAAAGAAGTTCCGTGCGATGACCACCTGGTCATCCGCCACGAAGGTGGGGCATGCCCCACATTTTCAAGCTCCACCACCCGAGCGCGCGGGCCGCGCAACTGCATGGCAGTGGCCGTGTCCCGGGTAATCAGGTCGGACTGCGCACCCCGGACAAGCAATGTCTGTGCCTTGATGCCGTCATAAAGCTGCCACAGCAGGGGTTGCGACTGCTCGGACTGCGCCTGGGTCATGCCCTGCATGGGCAGCGCGATCGCCGGGTCGTAGTGCAACTCCCAGCCGCCCTGCGCGGCGGACCGCAGCATGGGCTGGCTCAGCGCCAGCCACTGGGCCTGGGTGTGAGGTCCAAAGCCTGCCGACAGCAGGCGCAAGGCCTCCGCGCCCTGCTGCACGCTGTCGAAGTGCGCAGGCTGGCCGACATACTGGGCGATGCGCTGCAGGGCCGACCATTCCAGCACCGGCCCTACATCATTGAGCAGCAGCTTGCGCACCGGAACGGGCAGCGGCAGTTCGGGATTGCCGGCCACCGCCATGCCGATCAAGCCGCCCATGCTGGTGCCCAGCCAGTCCAGCACCCCGATGGGGGCGTTAGCATGCACCTGCTGCAGCAAGGCCAGCATGTCCACGGTGTACTGCGGCACGCCATAGGTCTTGGGCTGGGCCAGCCAGTCGCTGCGCCCCCGCCCGGCCACGTCGGGGCAGATCACACGCGCCGACCGGCTCAAGTCGCGCGCCAGCACATCGAAGTCGCGCCCCTGGCGCGTCAGGCCATGCACGCAGACGATCACATGCGGATGGGCCGGATCGCCGGTCTGGTTCCACTCCCAATAGGCCATGCGGTGCGTGGACGTGCCGTGCACGGCGGCACCGGGACAGGCTACGTAGTTCAGCGTAGGTTCAACCATGGGTACGCAATCGAAGACTTGCCACTAGATAATGGGTTCACCCATCCTAATTCATATTTCAGCGGAGACTTTTGAGATGCTCAAGGGCAAAACAGCTTTGGTCACAGGTTCCACCAGCGGCATCGGCCTCGGGATTGCACAGGCGCTGGCAGCCCAGGGGGCCAACGTCCTTCTGAACGGTTTTGGCGATACGCAGGGCGCCCAGGCCCAGGTGGCCGCCGCCGGCCAGGCCCACAGGATTGCGGTGGACTACCACGGCGCCGACATGAGCCGCCCCGACGAAATCGAGGCCATGATGGCCTTTGGCGCCCAGCGCTTCGGCCGCATCGACATCCTGGTCAACAACGCCGGCATCCAGCACGTGGCCAAGGTCGAGGACTTCCCGGTCGACAAATGGGATGCCATCCTGGCCATCAACCTGTCCAGCGCCTTCCACACCACCCGCCTGGCGCTGCCCGCCATGCAGGCCGCCAACTGGGGCCGCATCATCAACGTGGCCTCGGTGCACGGCCTGGTGGCCTCGGCGCAAAAATCGGCCTACGTCGCGGCCAAGCACGGCATCGTCGGCCTGACCAAGGTCACGGCACTGGAAAACGCCACCACCGGCGTGACCTGCAACGCCATCTGCCCCGGCTGGGTGCTGACGCCGCTGGTGCAAAAGCAGGTGGATGCCAAGGCCCAGGCCCAGGGCATCAGCATCGACGACGCCACCCGCCAGCTGCTGGGCGAGAAGGAGCCCTCGCAGCAGTTCACCACGCCGGAAGAACTGGGCGCCCTGGCCGTGTTCTTCTGCTCGGCAGCCGCCAACAATGTGCGCGGCGTGGCCTGGAACATGGATGGCGGCTGGGCCGCGCAATAAATCCCGCGTTCCGATCGATGAAAAAAGCCTCTGAAATTTTCAGAGGCTTTTTGGCTTCTAGCGCTTGCTGGACAAGCGCAGGCAGCTCTGTTTATTGCAGCTGCACCGATCCCGCTACATTGACCACCACCTGGGCCTTGCCCGCCTCTACTGCCATGCCGTCGGCCGCCTCGGCCTTGGCAGCCATGGGCATGGCATTCATGCGCACCATGCGCGGCGCGGGGTAGGCGTCCTGGCTGTTCACGCTGACCTCGCGCAGGCTGTAGCCGCTGAAGCCGAACTGCCGCGCCAGCTGCGTGGCACGCGCCTTGAAGCTGTCGATGGCCTGGGCCTGGGCATGCTCCTGCACGCGCGCACGGCCTTCCTTGGACAGGCCGAAATCCATGCCCGCCACCGTCATGCCATCGATCTGGGCGGCCGCCTGGGTGATGCGCGCAAAGTCCTTGCCTTCCAGCAGCACCTCGGCACGGCCCTGCCAGCCCTTGATCTTGCCGTCATTGCCATGGCGCGGGTAGACGCCAAAGCTGCCGCTGCTGACCTGCAGGTTCTGCCCCTGCACCTGCGGGCGCAGGCTGCGCATGGCGGCGTCCACCGCCTGCTGCAGCTGCTTTTGCACGCTGGCGGCGTCGTTGCCATCGCGCGTGGCCGCCAGGCGCATCTGCAGCCAGTCCTGGTCGACCTCGACACTGCCCGTGGCCGACAGCTGCACCACGTTGCGCAGCACCTCCTGCGACTGGGCCAGCGCCAGCCCGGAGCCCAGAGCGCCGCCCACGAACATGACCACACCGACCGAATTGCGCAAAAAACGTGCGCTGGTTTTGCGAAGCTGCATCTTTCAATTCCCTTTCATGCCAAAGCACGCCAAATTGCATGCAAACAAAGCCCAAGCTTGCCAGACAAGACGCCGAAGCTGCGCCCGCCACCTCCCTGCATTTGGCAAGACATGTAACACTGTGTCAAACCCGGGCGAAATCGGGAATTTTTCGCGCCAAGCTGGTCAGAATTGGCTCTGTTACAAATTGGACAAGGGGTAGATCCATGGCCACCACCAACAACAACCGCACTGACAAAATCCTCGTTGTCGACGACGACGCCCGCATCCGCGACCTGCTGCGCCGCTACCTGACGCAGGAAGGTTTCGAAGTCATGATTGCCGAGGACGGCAAGGCCCTGAACCGCATCCTGCTGCGTGAAACCGTGGACCTCATCGTGCTGGACCTGATGATGCCCGGCGAAGACGGCCTGTCCATCTGCCACCGCCTGCGCTCGGCCAACGACCGCACGCCCATCATCATGCTGACCGCCAAGGGCGAGGACGTGGACCGCATCGTGGGCCTGGAAGTGGGCGCCGACGACTACCTCGGCAAGCCCTTCAATCCGCGCGAACTGCTGGCCCGCATCCATGCCGTGCTGCGCCGCCGCCCACCCGTGGAAGCGCCCGGTGCCCCTTCGGGCGACAACGAGGTCGTGAACTTCGGCCCCTTCACCTTCGACCTGGGCACGCGCGTGCTGCAAAAGAGCGGCGAAGAGCTGCCCCTGACCACCGGTGAATTCGCCATGCTCAAGGCCCTGGTGCGTCACCCGCGCCAGCCGCTGTCGCGCGAAAAGCTGGCCCTGCTGGCGCGTGGGCGCGAGTTCGAGCCCTTCGACCGCAGCCTGGACGTGCAAGTCTCACGCCTGCGCAAGCTGATCGAAGAGGACGCCGCCGCCCCGCGCTACATCCAGACCGTCTGGGGCGTGGGCTACGTGTTCGTACCCGACGGCATCAACTAAACCCCGGCCTCCCAGCGGGAGGCTGTGGCGCCACAGCGCCCTTTTCCCATGTCACGCACTCCCATGCTTGCTGGCAACGCCCCGGATGCCAGCGCGTCCTCCGCCCAGAATGCCCGCTCCCGGGTGGGTCTGAACCTCTTCTGGCGCACCTTCTTCCTGCTGGCCCTGCTGCTGCTGGGCAGTATCCTGGCATGGCTGCAGACGCTGCGGGCGCTCGAATTCGAGCCGCGCACGCTGCACACGGCCCAGCAGATCGCCTCGCTGGTCAACCTCAGCCGGGCGGCGCTGCAGCACTCGGACGCCATCGCCCGGGTGTCGCTGATCAAGACCATGGCCGACCAGGAAGGCGTGCGCATCCAGCCGCGCGAGCCCAGCGACCGCTTTGAAGAGGTGCCGCCCACGCAGCTGAACCAGCGCCTCAACGAGCTGCTGACCACGCGCCTGGGGCCCGACACCATCCTGGCGCGCAGCGTCAACGGTGAGGAAGGCCTGTGGGTCAGCTTCACCATCGACGAGGACCCGAACTGGATCCTGCTGGACAAGTCACGCTACACCACGGCCGGTGGCCGCACCTGGCTGATCTGGCTGGGCACGGCAGGCCTGCTGTCGCTGGCCGGCGCGGCCGTGATCGCGCGCCTGATCAACCGCCCCCTCAAGCAGCTGAGCTACGCCGCCAACCGCGTGCGCGATGGCGACTTTGCCGCCAGCCAGCTCGACGAGGAGGCCGTGACCAGCGAGATCCGCGAGGTCAACATCGGCTTCAACCGCATGGCGCAGAAACTGGCCAAGCTGGAACAGGAGCGCGCCGTGATGCTGGCCGGCATCTCGCACGACCTGCGCACCCCGCTGGCGCGCCTGCGCCTGGAAACCGAGATGAGCGTGCAGGACGACATTGCCCGCGAACACATGGTGGCCGACATCGTGCAGCTGGACGCCACCATCGACAAATTCCTGGACTACGCGCGGCCCGACCACGTCACGCTGACCGTGGTGAACCTGCATGCCGTGGTGGCCTCCTGCGTGTACGCGGTGCAGAACCACCGCGAGCTGCAGATCACCATGTCCATCCCGGACGACATCTACGTGATGGCCGACGAGGTGGAGCTGGCGCGCGTCATCTCCAACCTGCTGGAAAACGCCCGCCGCTACGGCAAGACCGTGGACACCGACACGGCCTTTGTCGACATCACCATCAAGACCCGCGAGAACTGGGTGCTGATGCGCCTGCGTGACCACGGCCCGGGCGTGCCGCCGGACCAGCTGGCGCAGCTGACCCAGCCCTTCTTCCGCGGCGACTCGGCCCGCACCGCGGCCGCCGGCGCCGGCCTGGGCCTGTCCATCGTCGACAAGACGGTGCAGCGCATGGGGGGCGTGTTCTCCATCACCAACGCCAACGAGGGCGGGCTGGCCTCGCACATCCAGCTGCAGCGCGTGACCGATGTGCCCGACGGGCAGGATCCGCAGCACCGCCTGCAGCGTCCCCAGGTCAAGCGCCAACTGCCGCCCGATGCCATCTGAGGGCCTGACCGCACAGGCGGCCGTAGGCTCTGCGGTGACCCGGTGACCCACAAAAAAAGCCTTGCAGGTCCGCCTGCAAGGCTTTTTGCATGCACGGCAGGCATGCCGCGAAATTGAGCATCAAAAACGGCTGCAGCGCTTATCCAGCAAGCGCCAACAGCTATGTTTTATGCAGGCAGTGTGCCCGCCTTGTAGAGCAGTGCCACGGCATTCGCCTCCATCGCCAGCAGCTCGCCCACCGGGCCCATTTTTTCGGCGGTCTTGGCCTTGACGTTGACCTGTTCCACGGCCACGCCCAGCGCTCCGGCAATGCGCTCTTGCATCAGCGGGATGTGCGGCGCCAGCTTGGGCTTTTGTGCGATCACCGTGCTGTCGATGTTGCCGATCTCCCAGCCCTGGGCCCGCACGCGGCGCGTGGCCTCCTGCAGCAGCACCCAGGAGTCGGCGCCCTTGAAGGCCTCGGCCGTGTCCGGGAAATGGCGGCCGATGTCACCCAGGCCCGCCGCCCCCAGCACCGCGTCGGTGATGGCGTGCAGCAGCACGTCGGCATCCGAATGGCCCAACAGGCCCTTGTCGTGCGGGATCTCCACGCCGCCAATGATCAGCTTGCGCCCGGCCACCAGGGCGTGCGTATCCCAGCCTTCACCAATACGAAAATTCATAGCTATTCACGCTCATCCCTTGCGGGCTAGCGGCCAATTTGGTTAGGAATTCAAAAAAAGGGGTTGCCCGTGGGGTGCACCGCATCGCGCTTGCCCTTGAAGCGCTCCAACGTGGCACCGCCACCGCGCTGCGTCAGCACGGCCTCGGCCAGGGCAAAGTCGTCGGGGTAGGTCACCTTGAAGTTCTGCGCCCCGCCGGGCACCAGCTTGGGCCGGTGGCCCAGGGCCTCCATGGCGCTGGCCTCGTCGGTGGCGACCGCGCCCATGCGCACCAGCGCATCCAGCAGCACGCCCAGGCGGAACATCTGCGGCGTCTGCGCCAGCCATTTGTCGCTGCGGTCCACCGTGGCGGCCACGCGCACGCCGTTGGCGCCGGTGACGGCGGTCTTCAGCGTGTCGGGCAGCTTGTGCGCCAGCAGGCCGCCCACACTGTCGCGCTCGCATTCGTCAATCAGGTGGTCGATCTGCGCCGTGGTCACCAGGCAGCGCGCTGCATCGTGCACCAGCACCCAGTCGTGCTGCGCCGCGCCGCGCGCCAGGAGGGCCTTGAGGCCGCCGATGACGGTCTCGGCCCGGGTGGCGCCGCCGCAGGGCAGGTGCCACCAAGCCGCGCTGCGGTAGCTGTCCAGGAAATGGTCGTTGGGCGCCACGGCCACCAGCGTGCCGGCCAGGCGCTGCACGCCGGCAAAGGCCGCCAGCGTGTGCAGCACCAGGGGCTGGCCGGCCACCGGGTGGTACTGTTTGGGCAGGTCGGGCGTCGGGGCGCCCGGCGGGATGGCGCGCGCGCCCACACCGGCGCACGGAATCAGTCCCCAGAAACGACCCTGCGGTGACCCGGGCGCATTCGCTGCAGCAAGCAAGTCTGTCATGCACTGCATTCTAGAATTGCCCGCTACACCTTCGCGGCAGCACGCCGCATTTCCGCGCTTTGTGCAGGCCCAGCGCCTGCCGTCTCCGAATTGTCTGGTTTCATGGATCTGCCCAAACTCACGCCCGGTCACCGTTTTTCCCTGCCCACGCCCGTGGGCAGCGCCGATGCCTTGCTGCTGGCCAGGCTGGCACAGCGTGAGAAAGGCCAGGGCCGCATCACCGCCATCGTCACCGCCGACGCCAGCGATGCCCAGCGCCTGATCGATGAAATGGCGTTCTTCGCGCCCCAGCTGCGCACGGCGCTGTTCCCGGACTGGGAGACCCTGCCCTACGACACCTTCTCGCCGCACCAGGACCTGATCAGCGAGCGACTGGCCACGCTGTGGCGCATCCGCCAGCGCGACCACGCCCACGGTGCGGACGTGGTGCTGGTGCCCGCCACCACGGCGCTGTACCGCCTGGCGCCGCCGTCCTTCCTGGCCGGCTACACCTTCGAGTTCCAGCAGGGCCAGAAGCTGGACGAGGCCAAGCTCAAGGCCCAGCTGACGCTGGCGGGCTACCAGCATGTCTCGCAGGTGGTCAGCCATGGCGAATACGCCGTGCGCGGCGGCCTGATCGACCTGTTCCCCATGGGCTCGGACGTGCCCTACCGCGTGGACCTGTTCGACGACGAGATCGACTCCATCCGCACCTTCGACCCCGACAGCCAGCGCAGCCTGGACACCGTGCCCGCCGTGCGCCTGCTGCCCGGGCGCGAGTTCCCTATGGACGAGGACGCGCGCGCCAAGTTCCGCAACCGCTGGCGCGAGCTGCTGGAGGGCGACCCCACGCGCAGCCGCATCTACAAGGACATGGGTGCCGGCGTGGCCACGGCCGGCATCGAGTACTACCTGCCGCTGTTCTTCGACGCCACGGCCACGGTGTTCGACTACCTGGGCGACGACGCCACCCTGGTGCTGCATGGCGAGCTGGAGCCCGCCTTCCAGCGCTTCTGGCAGGACACCAAGGAGCGCTTCCGCCTGGTGCAGGGCGACCCCGAGCGCCCCGCCCTGCCGCCCGAGACCCTGTTTCTGAACGCAGAGCAGTTCTACCAGAGCGCCAAGCCCTACCCGCAACTGGCCCTGCGCCCCGGCGTGGACGATGTGGCGGACAGCGCCTTCTTCCAGAAGCTGCCCGACCTGTCCGTGGTGCGCGGCGCCGAAGACCCGCTGCAGCGCCTGCAGGCCCACCTGCGCAGCGCCCAGCGCCGCGTGCTGGTGCTGGCCGAAAGCGACGGCCGGCGCGAAAGCCTGCTGGACTTCCTGCGCTCCTCGCAGCTGAACCCACCAGCCTTTGACTCGCTGTACGAATTCCAGAGCACGGCCCACGAACGCCTGGGGATTGCCACCTCCAACCTGATGCGCGGCTTTGCCTGGATCGAGGCCGGCATCGACTTTGTCACTGAGACCGAGCTGTTCGCCACCACCGGCACCACGCGCCGGCGCAAGAAGCAGGAGCAGGTCAGCGACGTGGACGCGCTGATCAAGGACCTGTCCGAGCTGAAGGTCGGCGACCCGGTGGTGCACAGCCAGCACGGCATCGGCCGCTACCACGGCCTGGTCAACATGGACGTGGGCCAGAAGAACGCCGATGGCACGCCGGCGCTGCAGGAGTTCCTGCATCTGGAATATGCCAAGGATGCGGTGCTGTACGTGCCCGTCAGCCAGCTGCACCACATCAGCCGCTACACCGGCGTCACGCCCGAATCGGCGCCGCTGCACAGCCTGGGCAGCGGCCAGTGGGAAAAGGCCAAGCGCAAGGCGGCCGAGCAGGTGCGCGATGCGGCCGCCGAGCTGCTGAACATCTATGCCCGGCGCGCGGCGCGCCAGGGCCATGCCTTCCGCCTGAGCACACAAGACTACGAGCAGTTCGCCCAGGACTTCGGCTTTGAGGAAACCGCCGACCAGAAGGCCGCCATCCACGCCGTGATCCACGACATGGTCAGCCCCCAGCCCATGGACCGCCTGGTCTGCGGCGACGTGGGCTTCGGCAAGACCGAGGTCGCCCTGCGCGCAGCCTTTGTGGCCGCCATGGGTGGCAAGCAGGTGGCCTTCCTGGCGCCCACCACGCTGCTGGCCGAGCAGCACTACCAGACGCTGGTGGACCGTTTCTCGAAATGGCCGGTGCGCGTGGCCGAGGTCTCGCGCTTTCGCACCACCAAGGAGGTCAACGCGGCGCTGCAGGGCCTGGGCGAGGGTTCGGTGGACATCGTGGTCGGCACGCACAAGCTGCTGTCCAGTTCGGTCAAGTTCAAGGACCTGGGCCTGCTCATCATCGACGAGGAACACCGCTTTGGCGTGCGCCACAAGGAGGCCATGAAGGCCCTGCGTGCCGAGGTGGACGTGCTGACGCTGACCGCCACCCCCATCCCGCGCACCATGGGCATGGCGCTGGAGGGGCTGCGGGATTTATCGGTGATCGCGACCGCGCCGCAACGGCGCCTAGCCATCAAAACCTTTGTGCGCAGCGAAAGCCAGGGCGTGATCCGCGAAGCCGTGCTGCGCGAGCTCAAGCGCGGTGGCCAGTGCTACTTCCTGCACAACGAGGTGGAGACCATCGAAAACCGCCGCCAGGCGCTGGAGGAAATCCTGCCCGAGGCGCGCATCGCCGTGGCCCACGGCCAGATGCCCGAGCGCGAGCTGGAAAAGGTGATGCGCGACTTCGTGGCGCAGCGCTTCAACATCCTGCTGTGCTCCACCATCATCGAGACCGGCATCGACGTGCCCAGCGCCAACACCATCGTCATCAGCCGTGCCGACAAGTTCGGTCTGGCGCAGCTGCACCAGCTGCGCGGCCGCGTGGGCCGCAGCCACCACCAGGCCTATGCCTACCTGATGGTGCCGGACATTGAAGGCCTGACCAAGCAGGCCCAGCAGCGCCTGGACGCCATCCAGCAGATGGAGGAACTGGGCAGCGGCTTCTACCTGGCCATGCACGACCTGGAAATCCGCGGCGCCGGCGAGGTGCTGGGCGAGAACCAGAGCGGCAACATGATGGAGATCGGCTTCCAGCTCTACAACGAGATGCTGGCCGAGGCCGTGCGCAGCCTCAAGGCCGGCAAGGAGCCCGACCTGCTGTCGCCCATGGCGGCCACGACCGAGATCAACCTGCACGCCCCGGCCCTGCTGCCCAACGACTACTGCGGCGATGTGCACCTGCGCCTGTCGTTCTACAAGAAGCTGGCAACGGCCAAGAGCACGGACCAGATCGACAACCTGCTGGAAGAGATCGTCGACCGCTTCGGCAAGCTGCCGCCACAGGCGCAGACGCTGATTGATACCCACCGCCTGCGCGTGCTGTCCGAGCCCTATGGCGTGATCAAGGTGGATGCGGCCCCCGGGGTGATACACATCACCTTCAAGCCCAACCCGCCGGTGGAGCCGCTGCAGATCATCCACCTGATCCAGAAGAACAAGCACATCAAGCTGGCCGGCAACGACAAGCTGCGCATCGAGCGCGACCTGCCCGACCCCAAGGCCCGCGCCCAGATGGTGCGCGATGTGCTGCGCAGCCTGGGCACGCCGACCAAGGCCTGAGCCCCAGGCACGCCTCCTCCACCAGGTCAGATACTGCTGCCGGTATCTGGCCTTTTTTATCGCCGGGCGTCGCTCACTCCGGTCCGAAGCAGTCCGTTGAGGGGATCAAGGAACCAGGGAATAGCGATGGCGAAGGGCCGAGGGGGCATGGCTGATGCCGCCCACCGCCCCCCTACTTGATGCCCGCGCGCATGAAGCTTTGCACGAACTGGCGCTGGAACAGGATGAAGGCCACCAGCAGCGGGGCCGAGGTCATCAGGGTGGCGGCGGTGATGGTGGACCAGTCCACGCCCTGCTCCACGCTGGAGAACACCTGCAGCCCGACGGTCAGCGGGCGCGACTCCACGCTGTTGGTGATGATCAGCGGCCACAGGAAGTTGTTCCAGTGGAAGCTCACCGACACCAGGGCGAACGCGGTGTACACCGGCTTGGCCAGTGGCACATAGACGCGCCACAGGATCTGCAGGGTGCTGGCCCCCTCCACGCGCGCGGCCTCGTCCAGCTCCTTGGGAATGCCCAGGAAGGTCTGGCGCAGCAGAAAGATGGCGAAGGCCGAGGCAAAGTACGGCAGGCCAATGGCCAGCAGCGTGTCCACCAGACCCAGGCGGGCCATGGTCTGGTAGTTCTCGACCAGCAGGATGTCCGGCATGATCATCAGCTGCACCAGCACCAGCGCGAAGGCAATCTTCTTGCCTCGGAACTCATAGCGCGCAAAGGCAAATGCCGCCAGGGTGGACAGCACCAGCTGCGCCGCCAGAATCATCAGCACCAGTAGCGTGGTGTTCAGGAAATAACGCGCAAACGGCGCGGCCTCCCAGGCGTTGCGGAAGTTCTGCAGCGTCCACGGTGCCGCCAGATCGAAACGGGTGGCGTAGGCGCTGGGGTGGAAAGCCGTCCACACGGCATAGGCCAGCGGCAGGATCCAGCACAGGGCCAGCAGCCAGGCAGCCAGTGTGTCGAACCAGGTGTGGCGGTAGATCACCGCCGGGGCGGGAGGGCGGCTCATTGGTAGTGCACCTTCTTGTCGAGCACGAAAAACTGGAACAGCGCCACGCCGGCCAGCACCACCACCAGCACCACGGTGATGGCCGCGGCATAGGCCGTGTCCCAGAACTTGAAGCCCACCTCGTACAGGTGGTACAGCAGCAGGCTGGTGGCGTTGTCCGGCCCGCCGCGCGTCAGGATGAAGATGTGGTCCACCAGGCGGAAGGCATTGATCACCGCATTCACCAGCACGAACAGCGTGGTCGGCATCAGCAGCGGCCACTGCACGCGGCGAAAGAAGTACCAGCGCGAGGCGCCTTCGATGGCGGCCGCCTCCTTCAGGCTGGGGTTCAGCGTCTGCAGCGCGGCCAGGTAGAAGATCATGAAGAAGCCGGCCTCCTTCCACACCGCCACCAGGGTCACGGCACCCAGCGCCGTCGACGGGCTGCCCAGCCAGTTGTGCGAGGGTAGGCCCAGCGCACCCGTCACCTGCTCTAGCAGGCCGTACTGCGGTGTGTAGAAGAACAGCCAGATGTTGGCCACGGCAATCATGGGCAGCACCGTGGGGGTGAAATAGGCCATGCGCAGCCAGGTGCGGCCGGCCATGCGTTCGTTGACCCACAGCGCCATCAGCAGGGCCAGGCCGATGGAGGTGGGGATGGTGGCCGCCGCAAACCACAGGTTGTTGCGCACCGCCTGCCAGAACACGGGGTCGTCCACCATGACGGCGTAGTTCTCGGCGCCCACCCAGACCGCGGGGCGGGTGCCGCGCGGGGTGGAGAAGAAGCTGTCGATCAGGGTGGCCACGGCAGGCCAGTGGGTGAAGGTCACCAGCAGCACCATCGCCGGCAACAGCAGCAGCCAGGCATGGATGGCCGGGCTGCCAACCCGGCGGGGCAATGAAGCAAAAGACATGGCCATCGAACGGAATTTCTCTCTCAAAACCGGCCGCATTGCCCGCACGCCAGCGCGGGGCGTGCGGCAGGAACGGCGACCACAGCAGCCAAGGGCCACCCGCCACGGCAGCGCTGCGCGGTCGCTGCACGGGCATCCCTATCGGTCACAAAAACATAGCTGACTGCGCTCATGGGGTATGGCCTGGAAGGCGATAAGACTTAGAGATAAGACCCAGATACCGGCGTGAGGGTCACCCGGACCACCACGCCGGAGCTGCGGCCAGCAGGCTGGTTGTGCCTGCGCGCCGCAGCGTTCCGGGGCTTACTGGTAGCTGCGCAGGATGCGATCGGCCTCGCGCTGTGCGTCCTTCAGCGCCTGGGCCGAGGTCTTGGTGCCATTCAACGCCGCCTGGACCGCGTCGTTCAGCAGCTTGGTCACGCGCTGGTTCTCGTGCGTGGAGAACTCCGCCACCGACACCGGCAGCTGGTCGCGCGCCACCAGGGCGGGCGGGAAGTCCTGGCCGTACTGCTTGAGCGCGGGCGTGTCGTAGGCGGCGGGCGACACGGCGACATAGCCGCTGTCCATGCTCCACTGCGCGGCGCGCTCGGGCTGGGTCACCCACTTGGCGAACTCGAACGCCGCCTGCTGCTGCTCCTTGGGCGCCTTCTTGAAGATGTAGAAGTTGCCGCCCCCGGTGGGAGAGCCCTTGCGCACATTCCCGGCAATCTGCGCCACGCCGAAGTCGAACTTGGCGTTGGCCTTCAGGTTGGTCAGGTTGCCGGTGGTGGTGACGATGATGGCGGCCTTCTTTTCCATGAAGTCCTTGGGCGTCGTGCCCCACTCCACCACGCCTTTGGGATGCACGCCGTCCTTAGTCAGGTTGACCCAGAAATCCAGCGCCTCGATCACCTTGGGATGGTCGAACGTGACCTTGGTGCCGGCCTCGTTGGCCAGCAGCACGCCATTCGGCGTGGTCAGCGTCTGCAGCATCCAGTAGGCAAAACCGGTCGAGGGGATCTGGATGCCGTACTGGGTGACGTTGCCGTTGGCGTCCTTCTTGGTCAGCTTCTGCGCGGCGTCGCGCAGCTCCTTCCAGTTCTGCGGGGCCTTGTTCGGGTCCAGACCGGCTTCCTTGAAGGCTTCCTTGTTGTAGTACATGACCACGGTGGAGCGCTGGAACGGAATGCCCCAGGTCTTGCCGCCTGTCTGGCTGTTGGCCATGAACGCGGGGTAGAAGCCTTTGAGCCAGGCCTTGTCGGCATCGGTCTTCACAAAGTCGTCGATGGGGGCGATGGCGTCTTCATCGATCAGCGTGAACATGTCGGTGGACAGCAGCACCGAGGTGGCCGGCGCCTTGCCCGACTTGTTGGCCGTCAGCGCCTTGACGATGGTTTCCTGGTAGGTGCCCGCGTAGATGGGCGTGACCTTGTACTGTGGGTGGGCCTTGTTGAAGTCGGTCGCGTAACCGTCGATGACCTTGGTGATGGGACCGCCCACGGCCACGGGGTAGTAGAACGGCACCTCCAGCGGATTGGCCTGGGCCAGGGCCGTCGACAGCCCCCACATGGCGGCGCTGGTGGCGACGATGGTTTTCAAAAAGGTCTTGCGTTGCATGCATGTACTCCTAGTAGGCCGCCGATCGCGGACTGGGAACTGCCCGACGAGGACGTAGACAAAAAAACTGCAGGGCCGTCAGGCCAGGCGCTGGCCGGCGGCGTCGAAAAAATGCACGGCCTGCGGCGGCCAGGCCAGCGGCAGTGCCTGCCCGGCCTGCACCGCCTGCTGGCCCGGGGCCCGCACCGTGATCTGCTCGCTGCCCACCTGGCAGCGCAGCACCACATCGGCGCCCAGGTATTCCAGCCCCACCACCTGGGCGGGCACGCGGGCTTCGCCCGACAGCGCCACAGCCTCGGGGCGCAGCCCCAGCCAGGCGGCACCGGCGGGTGCGGGCAGGCGCACGCTGCTGCCGGCGATCGCGCCGTCCTGCAGCTGCACCAAGTTCATCGCGGGCGTGCCGATGAAGCGCGCGGCAAAGGTGGTGGCCGGCTGGGCGTACAGGGCGCGCGGCGTGGCGCATTGCTCCACACGGCCCTGGTGCAGCAGCACCACCTGGTCGGCCATGCTCATGGCCTCGGCCTGGTCGTGCGTCACATACACCACCGTCAGGCCCAGGCGCTGCTGCAGTTCGCGCAGCTCGGCACGCATTTCCTGGCGCAGCTGGGCATCGAGGTTGGACAGGGGTTCATCCATCAGGCAGACATGGGCCTGGGCCACCAGGGCACGGCCCAGGGCCACGCGCTGCTGCTGGCCGCCCGAGAGCTGGCCCGGCTTGCGGTCCAGCAGGTGCGACAGGCCCAGCAAGCCGGCCGCATCGTGCAGGCGCCGGGCGGCCTCGGCCTTAGGCACCTTGCGCACCGACAGGCCAAAGCCGATGTTCTCGGCCACCGACAGGTGGGGAAACAGCGCGTAGTTCTGGAACACCATGGCGATGCCGCGCTCGGCCGGGGGCAGGTCGGTCACATCCTGGCCGCCGATGCGCACACGCCCAGCGCTGGCCTGCTCCAGACCGGCAATGATGCGCAAGGTGGTCGATTTGCCGCAGCCCGAAGGGCCCAGCAACACACAGAACGCGCCCGAGGGAATCGACAGATCAATGGCTTGCAAAGCCGTGGTGCTGCCCCACGACTTGGCAACACCTTCCAGTTGAATGGTGGACATCGCGCCAATGTAGGCAGGCGGCGTGACAGCGTCATGACGGACTTTCCCTAGGCCACCCGCGCCCTGCCGCCAGGCCGGGACCGGGACGGGACCGCGTGGCTGGCAAGCAGGCCGACCTCCATCGCCCCCGCTGCGATGCCGGGGCTTGATCTAGCACAAGCCCCACCTGCCCCGGCGGTGGACCCGCGGCGCCAGCGCCACCGCACAATCGCCGGATGCTGGACATCGCCCTCCTTCTCACCGCCCTGGTCGCGGCCCTGGCCCTGCGCCCCTGGCAGTTGCTGCGCAACCGCAAGGCCCTGGTCACGCAGGACCATGGCGACAGCGCCCCGCTGTGGACGCCGCTGCTGGCCACCTTGGTGGTGCTGCCGTGGCTGTGGGCCCTGCCCACGCTGCACCACATGCCGCTGCAGCTGCAGTGGTCGGGGGCCTGCCTGGTGATGCTGACCCTGGGCTGGCCGCTGGCCGTGCCGGCGCTGTGCCTGGTGGGGGCCATCGCCTACCTGCTCTCGCCCAGCCTGGAGGCCATCGAGGCCCTGCGCCTGACGGTGTGGCACGGCATCGTCCCGGCCACGCTGGCCATGCTGTGGGGGGTGCTGCTGCGCCGCTGGCTGGGCACCAAGGTATTTGTCTACATCTTCGGCCGCGGCTTTGTCGGCACGGTGCTGAGCCTGTTTGCCGCCGGCCTGCTGTCCGCGGCCCTGGGCCACCAGTTGCCAGGCGTGCAGGAGGACCTGTCGCAGATTGCACACTGGCTGATGGCCTGGGGCGATGCCGTGGTCACCGGCATGCTGTGCGCCGTGTTCGTGGCCTACAAGCCCGAATGGCTGGCCACCTGGTCGGACGATTTGTATTTACACGGCAAAAAGCCTTGAAACGCTGACTGCGCTTGCGCTGACAGCTCTAATTTTTGAAAAACACGCCCTTGCAGACGGGGCGCGTGGCCACCGCACCGCGACCGGGCACTGAATTTGCGTGGTCCGGGGGACTGCGACACCTCAGCCCTTCGGCTGGCGCAGCCCACCCAGGACACGCACCATGCTTTTGCGCCCCCACCTTCTGGCCTGCACCCTCGCCGCCCTGTGCGTCGGCACCAGCGCCACGGCGGCCGACACCTACCCCAGCAAACCCGTCAAGGTGATGGTGGCGCTGCCCGCCGGGGGCAGCGCCGACATGCTGGCCCGCGTGATCAGCCAGGAGCTGGGCACCAAACTGGGGCAATCGTTTGTGGTGGAGAACAAGGCCGGCGGGTCGGGCCAGATCGGCATGCCCCAGGTGGCGCGCGCCACACCCGATGGCTACACGCTGACGGTCTCGCCCGCCTCGTTCCTGACCACCAACAAGAGCATCTTCAAGCAGCTGGCCTATGACCCGCAGGCCGACTTCCAACCCATCGCCCGGCTGGTCAACCAGCCCATGGTGCTGGTGGTCAAGGACAAGGCCCGCTTTCCCAGCGTCGCGGCCGTCGTCACCCAGGCGCGTGCCGCGCCGGGCCTGCTGACCTATGCATCATCCGGCGACGGCAGCCCGCAGCACCTGGGGGCGCTGATGTTCAGCACTCGCACGCAGTCCGAGATGCTGCACGTACCCTACAAAGGCGGCGCCAACGCCATCAACGACACGCTGGCCGGCAATGTCGACATGCTGTTCGCCGTGCTGCCCGAGGCCCTGCCCCACATCCAGTCCGGCAAGCTGCAGGCCCTGGGCGTGATGAGCCCACAGCGCTCGCCCCTGCTACCCCAGGTGCCAACCATGGCCGAAAGCGGTTTTGCCGACCTGCAGCTGTCCGCCTGGGTGGGCCTGCTGGCCCCGGCCAAGACCCCACCCGCCGTGGTGGCCCAGCTGAACCAGGCCGTGCGCAGCGTGCTGCAAGGCCCGGCCCGGGACAAGCTGCTGGCCAGCGGCATGGAGCCCGCACCGTCCAGCCCCGAGGAACTGCAGGCCACGATCGCCAGCGACCTGAAGCTGCACGCCGAACTGGTCAAGGCCGCCGGCCTGCAGCCGCAATAAGCGCAACTCCCAGCGCCCTGCAGGGGCGGACACCGCCACCGGGCAGGTGACCTGCCCGGTCGCACGGGCCACGGATAAGCCCCGTTCGCCCCTGCCGCGCCGCACAGCCGCGATAATCCGCACCAGCCCCCAGCACCTGCCGTGCTGGGCCTGATCCTGCAACCTCTGCCCGCGCCCATGCCCGCCGCTACCGAATTCGCCCCCGGCCTGACCATCCAGCACATCACCGCCCCGCAAAAGCTCAGCGACTACAAGCTGATCGCGTTCGACATGGACTCGACGCTGATCACCATCGAATGCGTGGACGAAATCGCCGACGCCACGGGCAAGAAGGCTGAAGTGGCAGCCATCACCGAGGCCACCATGCGCGGCGAGATCACCGATTTCAAGGACAGCCTGCGCCAGCGCGTGGGCAAGCTGGTGGGCGTGACCGAGGCTGACATGGCCCGCGTGCTGACCGAGCGTCTGCGCCTGACGCCCGGTGCCGACATCTTGGTGCGCGCCGCCCAAGCCGCTGGCCTGAAGGTGCTGCTGGTCTCCGGCGGCTTCACCTACTTTGCCGAACATGTGCGCGGCCTGCTGGGCATCGACTTCGTGCGCGCCAACGTCCTGGAGATCCGCGACGGCGTGCTGACCGGCGGCCTGGTCGAACAGCCCTGGGGTGACATCTGCGACGGTGCCGAAAAGCGCCGCACCCTGCTGGAAGTGGCCTGCCTGCTGGGCATCACGCCCGCGCAGTGCATCGCCGTGGGCGATGGCAGCAACGACATCCCCATGATGCAGGCCGCCGGCCTGTCCGTGGCTTACCACGC
This sequence comes from Comamonas sp. GCA5, assembly GCF_036541385.1. Classification (NCBI taxonomy): domain Bacteria; kingdom Pseudomonadati; phylum Pseudomonadota; class Betaproteobacteria; order Burkholderiales; family Comamonadaceae; genus Comamonas; species Comamonas sp. GCA5. The sequence continues at coordinate 35,821 of NZ_JAZHFR010000033.1, forward strand.
CAAGCCCCGCGTGCGCGCCGAGGCCAAGGTCTGCATCAACGAAGGCGGCCTGGACCGCCTGCTGGAAGTGCTGCACTAAGGCAGCCCGCCACGCCCGGAGCGCCGCCGCCCGAACACCAGGGCCGCGCCGGGTGTGTGCCGCCGGGTGTGTGCCGCCGGGGGC